>JAHFTU010000127.1 GCA_023269295.1 Candidatus Woesearchaeota archaeon
GGAAATGGTTGTTGGGGAAACGTGAATAGCCTCAAATGCAACAGCAAACTATTTATATCCGTATCGTGCCGTTGAACTTTCGGTTTTGAATTCGGTGTTGGAAATGATTCGCTTGTCCTATGACGAAATAATTGCAAAGATTAAGGAAAAGAGCGCGCTGAGCGAGGGCGAGCTTTCTGATAAGGTTGAGAAAAAAGTGGCGCAGCTGGCAGGCCTTGTTAGCAAGGAGGGCGCTGCCCACATCGTGGCTTCTGAGCTCGGCATAAAGCTGATAGACCAGCTTTCCGGGAGGCTTCAGATTAAGAACATCCTGAACGGCATGCGGGATGTTGAGACTGTTGGCAAGGTCCTGCAGGTTTTTGACGAAAGAAGCTTCAGCAGCAGCGGAAGGGAAGGGAAATTAGCGAGCTTACAGATAGCTGACGAATCCGGCAGCATCAGGGCTGTGCTGTGGAACGAGCAGGCAGAAAGCGTGAAGGGCGTAAGCGTTGGCGACGTTGTCAAGATTAAAAGCGCGTATGTGCGCGAGCGCAATGGCCTGAAGGAACTCCATCTTAATGACAGGAGCATTCTCATTGTTAATCCTCCTGGCGAAACTGTTGACGTGGCTGTTGCGGCTGGTGCATCCGTACTGCAGCAGAAAACTGTGAGGAAAAAATTGTCAGAGCTCTCAGATACAGACTCAATTGTTGAAGTGCTCGGCACAATCGTGCAGGTTTTTGACCTGAAGTTTTTTGAGGTCTGCCCTGACTGCGGGAAAAGGGCAAAGCCGCTTAATGGAACTTTTTCATGCGAGCAGCACGGCGCAGTGAAGCCCTCGTATTCTTACGTAATGAACACGGTAATTGATGACGGCACAGAAACAATGCGGCTGGTCCTTTTCAGGAGGATGGTTGAGCGGCTGCTGAAGAAGAGCGAGCAGGAAGTCCTCTCTTACCGCCTGCAGCCCGACACTTTCCAGCAGGTTAAGAATGACCTCCTTGGCAACTTTGTGAAGGCTGTCGTCAGGGTTAACAAGAACGACATGTTTGACAGGCTTGAGCTTGTCGTGCAGGAGATTTACGAGGCAAGCCCCGATGAGGAAATAACAAGGCTGAATAATGAATTGGCGGCAGCAGAAAAAGCACAATGATTTTTCTCACGCATCTACTTGCAGGGATATTGGCTGTTGCCTATTTTGGGCACTACTTCGGCATACACGCGAGCACAAACAGCGAGAAGATTGTCGCTATTGCAACAGCCATGTTATTCTCAATCCTTCCTGACATTGACATGGTGAAATCAAAGGCGGGGCGGCACCTGCAGCCTTTTTCAACAATCCTTTCATTTATTTTCAGGCACCGCGGCTTTCTCCACAGCTTCATTTTCGTGGCAATTGTTTATTTAGGCATCCGCTACCTTCTTTCGCCAGCAATTGCAGCTGCGGCAACCATCGGTTATTCCTCTCACCTTATCATGGATTCACTAACAAAAGAAGGTATAATGCCGCTATCGCCACTGTCAAAGCTCAGGCTGCGGGGCTTCATAAGGACAGGCGGGATTCTGGAAAAGGCAATTTTCACTGCAATCTCAGTTCTGCTGCTCCTGAAGCTTGCCTGAAAATCTTCCGAAAAACAGTGTATGGATTTCTTGGTTGAGCTTCTGCCGTTTTCCGATTGACCGCTTTGCCAAAGGGGTCATGTCACTGGACACTGGACATCCCCCCGGCTAGGGTATTTAAAGGGAGCTTTTCCTTAATAGGGTTTGAATTAAAGGATGGCGGCGTGATGATTCGCAGCCGCCAAAACATAACAACAAAGGTGAGGGAGAATGAACGGGTTAAGCAAAGTGTATGGAAATGAGTTAGGTGCGGCAACTGCTGCTGTCGATATGGCGGCGATGAGTGAAGTTGCGGCTATTGGGCCAAAAATGCCTGACAAGAAGTTCAAGGCCGGCGGGGTTACCGCCACAGTGTGGAAAGGGGTTTCCCCTAAGGGGGCAACTTATTTCAATGTCCAGCTCGGCAGGAGCTACAAGGACAAGGACAACAACTGGAAGACCACCAGCTCGTTTAGGGAGAGCGATGTTCCAAAGGCGGTTGTGCTTCTTCAGAAAGCTTACGAGTATGTGATATCCCAGCAGACAAACTCTGCGCTGAATTGAACAAAAAAGTTTATAACAACGAGGTGAATCGTGATGAAGAGGAGACAGGAATCGGTTTTGGTTGAAGAGGAGGGCATAATGGGGGATGAAGAAGTGGTTAGGGTCTCTGAGAAGGTTGTTGAAAAGTCTGACAAGGGCTCTGAGCTTGAGCAGCTTCCCGGAGTGGGTGCTGCCACAGCTGAAAAGCTCATATTGGGCGGTTATGACACTCTTCTAAGCGTTGCTGTTGCAACTCCTGGCGAGGTTGTTGAGCTCACTGGCGTTACTGAGCTTGCTGCGAGGAAGATGATTCAGTTTGCCCGCGACAAGCTTGAGATGGGCTTTGTTTCTGCAGAGGACGTTTTGGTAAGAAGGCAGGGAATTGAGAAGATAAGCTCTGGCAGTTCTGCGTTGGACGCGTTGACAGGCGGCGGATTTGAAACAGGGGCAATTACAGAAGCCTA
>JAHFTU010000015.1 GCA_023269295.1 Candidatus Woesearchaeota archaeon
CGTCAACCTTCTTGCCTGCCTTGTGCAAAAGCAGAGCCGCATAAACGTATTCCATTCCCATCTTACATCCCTCCTATAGCAATTTTGGTTTCTATTTAAAATTATCCATTACTGCGGTGGCTGTGATGATTCAGCAGCCGCAGCAGGAGCTGGAAATTTTATCATTCCCTCGATTGCCGCTGCCTCAAGGCCTGCCTTACCTACAAGCTCTTCAGCGAGCTCAGGCACCATGATATTGAACTCGCGGGCAATATGCCTTGACTCCCTGGCGGACTTTGTGATGAGCAGCACGATTGTTTCAGTTGCCGGGAATCCGATGTGCAGCGCAACTGCCCTGGACTCCTGCGCTGCCGAGACAAGCTCCTTTACATAAGTTGCAGGGTCAATGGACAAGACCTTCCTGTCATACATTATTCCCTTCTCGTAAGCTGAAACAAGATTGAGGCCAATCTCCATTGGCTGGATGTTGAACTTTGCAATTACCTCGGCAACCTTTGGCTTTATCTTCTCGCCTTCCCTGACTACTGTTGAAGCCACCTTGACTGCAATTTTGCCGCCTTCAACGCCTGCCTTTATGCCTACAGAGGCAAGCTCGCTGATTATCGGGCCAGGCGCAAAACTTGTCGGGCCGGCTGGGATGACGATGTCAAAAGGCGCAATCTGCCCTGGCTTTGCAGGGGCCTTTGACTTGCTCTTGTTAAGGAGATTTGCAAGCCTGAAAGGGTTCTGGTTCGTGAAAATCAGCGCAGGCATGCCAACAAGCGAATTATTAAGCTGGTCAATCCCAGGTATCTTGCCCTTCACGGCGGCAATTGCGAGCTTGATAACGCTCTTCTTGCTCATTATTATCTGCAAATCATTCCCTAGTGAAGCCCTAAGCCTCTGGAACTGCGCAGAAGGCAGGCTCTCAAGGTTTACCACGGCAACAACACTGTAAGTGCTAAAAAGCTTGATGAGGGAATTAACTGCGTCCTTCTTCTGCACTGCGGCCTTTGCAACGTAATCAGAAGGCCTTCGCGCGTTCTTGTTGCCCATTGTTTTTGCTTTCATTTCAACCACACATCAGCATAATGTTAACAAATTATTTTTTTTTGTGCGTTGCCACTGTTACTTTTGCAGCCGCGGTTATTTTTACAGGTGTTCCCATCGTAAGCTTGACATAAGCAGCCTTCACATTCTGCTCCCCCCCAGGAAGCAAACTAACAAGCTGGTTGAAAACAGCAACAAGATTGGCAGACAACGCGTCATCGCTCATGGACTCGTTGCCCACCTTGCACTGGACCATCGGGACTGTCTTTGCACTGACGTGGACAAGCTTCTGCAGCCTCTCAATAAGGGGCTTCAAAGTGAACTTTGGAGGAACAACGCAGCCCGCCTTAGGGTTCGGCATCTTTCCCTTCGGGCCCAAAACCCTGCCAAAGGTTGCGGCAATCTGCGGCATTATGTTTGCCTGGCCAATAAAGAAATCAAACTGCTTCACAAGCTTCTTCGTGAGCTTCTTGTTCTTGCCATAGTTGATAAAATCCTCCTGCAAGACAAGGCCGTCGCATGCTGACTTTGCCTCAGCCTCAAGCTCAGGACCGATAAGCGCGCAGACTTTCATTTTCTTGCCAGGCCCATGGGGAAGGTCAAGGAAAAAATCAACCTGGTGCTCGGGCTTCTTCAAGTCCAAGCCGACCAGAGGGACAACTAAGTCAACGCTCTGCACAAACCCTCTCTTTGAGGATTTCTTCGCTGCAGCAATCGCTGCCATGACTTCTTCTTTTCCTATAGCCATATTCAAAACACCATGACCCTTTTCAAAAAAGGTTCAATTCAAAATCACTGCGCTTCTTGATTGACCTTCTTCTTAAGAAGGGCACCCTCCTGCCGAAGCAGTGAAAAAAAGCGAGATAAACGCTCGGGCAAATGCTGTGAATTAGGAGGATGTTTATAAATGTAACGGAACACCAAGCTCTACAGGCCTAGGCGCAGTTTCCTTTCTTATTATTGCACAAATGCCATCTGCCACTTTTTCAGGAGATTTTCTTGCAGTGTAGATAGTATGATGGGCAGCATTCCTGTAAAAGCCATCCCTTTGCTGAAGTTGAGACAGCATTTCAAGATAAGGATCTGTAATATCTGTGAGAGCAGGCCTCATTGAAGCTGAAGAAGCATCGCGTTCAACCCTGTCTTGAAGTATAACTGCGCTCATTCCAAGATTTTCATAAGGCAACAAGTAGATTACAGAGCCAAACACCCTTAGCAATTTAGCGTTACGACTGCGATACTGCTCGCCTTGGTTGTGTGCAACAGCGCCGCCTCCAGCAGCAAGTATAATTCTGCCGCTTGAATTAGACCTGCAAATCATCTCAAGAGTAAGCGTCTCAAGCCTTCTGAACTCATCCCAGCCATATTTGCTGCAAAAATCTGAAATGCTGCCATAATGCTGTGAGAAAACAGCATCTGCATCAACAAACTTCAGGCCTGAACGAAAAGCTAAAGCTTTACCAACAGCTGTCTTGCCACAGCCCCGCGGTCCAACTAAAGCTATAGAGTCCATAAATAAAGGGAATAAGGAAGAATATATAAAAGTTGCACATACGCTGAATGACATGAGCGTTTCAAGGGTCTATTCTCCTATGGAAGACAGCCAGCTCCTCGCCGCAGCGGTTGAGAAGCACGCTTACGGGAATGTTCTGGACATGGGAACCGGAAGCGGCATACAGGCCATAACAGCTGCGAAAAAGAAGGAAGTAAAATTAGTTGTGGCTGCCGACATCAATAATGATGCGCTCAAATTTGCTGCTGCGGCTGCCGGAAAAGAGGGCGTTCGCGATAAAATCAGATTCATGAAAAGCGATTTATTCAGAAACGTGAAAGGAACTTTTGACACAAAAGGCGCTTTTGATACCATAATATTCAACCCACCATACCTGCCGCAGGACAAAGGCATAGCTGACGAGGCAATTTATGGCGGGAAGCACGGCTATGAGGTGCTGCAGAAGTTCATTGGCGACTGCAGTTATTATTTGGCAGATAATGGAATCGTGCTGATTGTGTTCAGCAGCAAGACCAACAAGCAAAAAGTTGATGAGGCGATAGAAAACAGCTGCCTACAGTTTGAGGAACTGGAGCAAAAAAACATTTTCTTTGAAACACTCTACACTTATCTAATCATGAAATCACCCCTGCTGCAGCAGCTTGAAAAGAGTGGTGTAGAAAACATAAAGCTGTTTGAAAAAGGCAACCGCGGAATCCTGTACAAAGGCAGCTATAGGGAAAAAATGGTTGTTGTAAAGGCAAAAAGGAAAGAGAGCGCGGCTGTTGCCACAATACAAAACGAAATAAACTGGCTCGAAAAGCTCAACAAAAAAGGAATCGGGCCGAAGCTGCTGTTTTCTTCAAAGGAAAAGGACTGGTTTGCCTATGAGTTTGTTGACGGGCAGTTCATACTTGACTTTATTGAAAACTGCAGCGCAAAAGAAAGAATACTCTCAGTGATCAAGCAGCTGCTTCTGCAGTGCAGAAAGCTGGATGAGTTGAAGGTGAACAAGGAAGAAATGTCACGGCCGCAAAAGCACGCCATAGTTGACAGCAAGGACAAGCTGACCATGATTGATTTTGAGCGCTGCCGGAAAAGCCAGAAGCCCAAAAACGTGACGCAGCTGTGCCAGTTCCTTGCAAAAGGGCACGTAAATTCGCTGCTCACGCAAAAAGGAATAGCGATTGACAGGGATGGACTGCTCACGGCTGCAAAAGAGTACAAGCACAAACAGAATGAGGAAAACTTTAAAAGACTGGAAAAAGCTGCCTTTGGTGGAAACTGAAATGGAACTTTCACAAAAGAAATGCGTGCCATGCGAAGGGGGAGTTCCCCCGATGAAGCCAGCTGAAGCCCTAAAGATGCAGCAGCACGTAAAGGATTGGGCGCTCCTGACAATCAACGGAATACACAACCTTGAGAAAAGGTTCAAGTTCAAGGACTTTGCGGAAGCCATGAAGTTCATAAACAAAGTTGCTGTTCTCGCAGAGAAAGAGGGCCATCACCCCGACATCACAATAAACTGGAACAAGGTCACCCTGCAACTGTCAACCCACGCAATAAAAGGGCTTTCTGAAAACGACTTCATAATGGCTGCGAAGATTGATAAGTTATAAGGTCACTGTGCCTTTAGTTTATAATCCGCCCTGCAAAGTGTGTGCCTTTTATCGAAGGCGTAATGCATTTCGCACAGGCTTTTATATGACACTCCTGCAGCAAAAGCAACGCCTATGACGAAAAGCGACTCAAATACTGTCTTGGTAATTAGGCCAGCTATTCTCGCGACCACCACAACAAACATCCAAGTTGCGTATATGTAGATGAATTTTATACTCTCACCCTATTCTTCCACGATTCCAACTGCAGAAGTCTGACTGATAGCCCTGACAATTCTTTGCATGTTTCATTCTTAAATTGACGCATCTCATTTCTGAACTCCTTCTGTTCCTGAAAGAAGCGGCCAACAGCAAATGCTGCCAAAAGTAGCGGCATGACCTCAATTATCAAAGGCGTATTAATCCAACCAAGAGCCTTTGCAATTCCCCATAAGAAGATTCCAGCCAATGAAAGCCACATTAAAATATCCCACACGCTGCCAAAATATGTTTTCTTTATTCTGTCCAACTTTGCACGCCAATATTGCATAGACAGCTATTATGAGAGAACTTCTTAATAAGCTTTGCTCCTGTTTTTCCGGAGGATTTCCGACGGTGAACAGATAACTTTTAATATTGCTGGAACATTTGCTGCTATTATGAGTTTTAACAAAAAAGTCTGGCAGCTTTGCAAAAAGGTTCCAAGAGGAAAAGTGACAACGTACAAGGAAATAGCAGCTGCGATGAGAACCAAAGCCTACCGCGCTGTTGGGAATGCGATGAACAAGAATCCCTATGGACTTCTCATCTGCGGCTACGGCAAGAACATGGTTCCCTGCCATCGAGTTGTTGACAGCACAGGCCATATTCACGGTTTTGCGCACGGCCTGAAAAAAAAGTCAGATCTGCTAAGAAAAGAGGGGATCAAGATAAGAAAAAACAAAATTTTAGAGTTTGAGAAGGTACGGTACAGGTTTTGAATTAATCAGGCCACAATAATCTTCTTCTTGGCCTTGCGGATTTCCTTCTCAAGCTTCAGCTGGTCCAAAAGCTCCTTGTAGCGGTTCCTGATTGTGACTTCGGTAACGCCAGCAACATCAGCAACTTCCCTCTGAGTGCGCTTTTCGCCATGGATAAGGGCGGAAACGTACAAAGCTGCGGCTGCGATGCCGGTCGGGCCCCTTCCAGAGGTAAGCTCTTCTTTCTGTGCCCTTTCAAGAATCTCTATTGCCTTGGACTGCGTCTCAGCAGTAAGCTTGAGCGCAGAGGCAAACCTTGGAATGTAGTCAGCCGGGTTGCTTGGAAGGATGCTTATGCCAAGCTCCCTTGTTACAAAGCGGTAAGTCCTGCCGATTTCCTTCTTCTCAATGCCAGAAGCTTCAGAAAGTTCGTCCAAAGTTCTTGGAACTTCATGCCTCCTGCACGCAGCGTAAAGCGCGCCAGCAACAACAGACTCCATTGACCTGCCCCTGACAAGGCCACGCTGGACAGCCATAGTGTAAATCCTGGCTGACTCCTCCTCAACAGACCTTGGAAGCTTCAGGTAAGAAGCTACCCTCTTGAGCTCGGCCAAGGCGAGCTTGAGATTGCGCTCAATGGCTGTGGAAATCCTGTACTGCCACTTTCTGAGGCGGAAGAACTTGTTCCTGCTCTTGCTGCCAAGCTTGCTGAGGTCAGCCATCTTGCCGACTTCAGTGCCAAGGCCCTGGTCATACTGGGTGTAAGTCATAGGGGCGCCGGCTCTCCTGAGCTTCTCGCCCTCTTCAGAATCAAACTCCCTCCACTCCTGGCCGAAGTCAATCATCTTCTCCTCAATGACGAGGCCGCAGTCCTTGCAGATGACTTCGCCTTTCTCCTTGTTCCAGAACAGGTTAATGCTGCCGCATTCAGGGCATTTCTTCACATACTCAGCCATTTTAGTATCACCTTATCAATTATGAACCGTATGAACTGATGAAAACGAATTTGCGCTCCCACGCACGATTGAATCTGCTGCCGTCGACAAAACAACATACAGTGACTGAATTAAACCCCCACTAAACCCCCTATAACCGCTCCAACAACCACCTGAACAGCGTCCTGAGGCATAATGCGCCAATAGTTGTCACTGATTTTTACAGCAATGACAACAAACTTTTTAAAGAGTTATCTTAACTTATATTTAAACCTTTCGGTGGCATATTGGAAAACTCCGCCGAGAATACTATTATGCGTACTTTTTTTAGAGCCCTTTTGGCTGTCACTACCCGAACGCCCCAAAGAGCAAAAAATACATTAACATGACCTTTTTAACTAAACCAAGTCGACGTAAGTCGCAAGTCGGCAACAGCCGACTGCGCAGTCCTGCCGAAGCAGGACTTGCGACTGGTCCCGTCGCAAATCGGTCGAAGACCGATTGCGCATTCCGCCTTTCGCGGAATTGCGTCCTAGACGACGTGGAAATGTCACCGGATAGGTGACATTCTTCGTCTCTAAGGCGAAGAAAGGTCAATCAAAAAGGCAAAAACCATGAAGAACGAGAACCTTGTCAAGGGAGTCGGGAAAGAAGATTTCCTGAAGCACGTGCTCACAAACAACCCCAAAGCAGACACTGCGCTCATCATTAAGGCCTATGATTTTGCGCATGCAGCGCATGCTGGCCAGAAGAGGCTGTCTGGTGACGACTATTTTGAGCACGTCCTCAATGTTGCCCACATTCTTGCCGGGCTGCACATGGATTCTGAGACCATAGCCGCAGCTTTGCTGCATGACGTTATTGAGGACACCAGGACAACTAAGGAGCAGCTGAAAAGGGAGTTTGGCAGCGCAGTTGCCTCAATAGTTGAAGGGGTTACGAAAAAGATTGCCCTGAAGACAACCAAGGAAGACCGGGCAGAGAACATCCGCAAGGTCCTTCTGGCAACGATAAAGGACATCAGGGTGATACTTGTCAAGCTTGCTGACAGGCTGCACAACATGCGCACATTGAAGTATCTACCGCAGGAGCAGCAACGCGAGATAGCGAAGGAAACCCTTGAGATTTACGTACCAATCGCGTACAAGCTCGGAATGTACAGGATGAAGTCGGAGCTTGAGGACCTCTGCCTCAGGTTCCTGGAACCTGGAATTTACCAGGAGCTTAAGGCAAGGATTGCAAAGAAGAAAGAGGAGAGGGAAAAGGAAGTCAAAAAAGTCGTGGCTGCCGTGAAAAAACTGCTTGACGACAGCAGCATACCAATAGCTGTTGTGGGAAGGGCCAAGAACTTCTACGGCATATACAAGAAAATGTTGGCAAAAAAAATACCTTTTGAAGAGGTACGGGACCTCTCTGCAATCAGGGTGATAACAACCAACACCGAGAACTGCTACAAGGCACTCAACCTCATCCACTCAAAATGGACGCCGATACTCAACAGGTTTGACGACTACATCACCAACCCAAAGCCCAACCTGTACCAGTCGCTGCACACAGAGATTCTCTTTGACAACAAGCCGGTAGAAGTCCAGCTAAGGACGCTGGCAATGCACCACATAGCCGAGGAAGGGATAGCAGCCCACTGGCGCTACAAGGGAACAGAAAGGGACAAGCAGTTTGACCGCAAGGTAGCCTGGCTCAAGCAAATACTCGAATGGAGAAGCTCAGAGTCAGCCAAGGACTTTGTAGAAAGCCTCAAGGTGGACATGTTCAGGGATGAGATTTACGTCCTTACGCCAAAAGGCGACCCCATACACCTTCCTGAAAAAGCATCGCCAATTGACTTTGCATACGCTGTCCACACTGAAATAGGAAACAAGTGCAAGGCCGCCAAAGTCAACGGAAGCATTGTGCCGCTGGACTACGAGCTTAATCCTGGAGACGTTGTTGAGATAGTGACAGCAAAGGATGCAAAGCCCTCAAGGCAGTGGCTTGCAATCGCAAAGACGGGATTTGCCCGAGAGAAGATAAGGAAGGCGCTTGGCATAAGCGCTGAGGATATCAGCAAGAAAGGGGACGAGGTACTGACCGCTTCTGAGATTATTAAAAAGATAGATGCGAAAGGCATAAAGGCATCGCTGCTGCAAGTGCCAAAGTGCTGCTACCTCAAATACGGCGAGCCCGCAGTCGGCTACAAGTCCAAGGACGGGCACGTCATCATACACCACCGCAACTGTGAAAACATAAGGGAGCTGCCTGAAAGCAAGCTGGTTGAGCTCAGCTGGAAGGAAGGAGAGAAGCACATCACCTCGCTGATGATTGAAATAGTTGACAGGGTGGGCATATTCGCAGACATACTCAACACCCTCACATCGCAGATGCTGAAGGTTGAGGCAGTGAACACCAAAACAACACGAAACAAGCTCCACCTCAGCTTTGAGGTCTCGGGCATCACAGGCCTGGCGCAGCAGGAAGAGCTCATCAAGAAGCTGAAAGCGGTAAAGAATGTTGTCAGCGTGAAGATTTCTTAAGCATAAATAAAAGGAGGACGCCGCGGGCGGGATTTCCAGCTCTGCCATGGCAGGGCTTTGAACCCGCAGAGGGATGGGGATCCCTACCAGTTTCTGAAACTGGCGCAAATACCAGGTTTCTGCTTCCGCGGCATCCCCAATATAGCTCTATTCTTATTCTTAAAATGCCTTTGCCAAGATTTTCCGAAATATTTCCAAGATATTTGAAATTATTTCAAGGTGAAACCAAATTTTTTCAACAAATCTCACAAATAACAGAAATTTTTCTATATTATCGAAAATTTAAAGTGCGATCAAGACAAAATAATAGAAAAGATTAAATATAAGCGAGTGTATATTAGCTAACAGAGGATGGGGATCTCACCCGCTTTCTGAGGGCGGGTGCATTTACCAGTTCTGTTTCACTTTAGGCAAAAGCTTTAAACAGCCCCATTTTCTTAAAACCCTATGCAATACAAAGGACTCACGCTTGACAAGTTTCAGGAAGACGCGATAGCTGCCATAGAGGCAAACAAGTCAGTAATTGTTTCTGCGCCAACCGGCTCGGGAAAAACACTCATAGCAGACTACATAATTGAAAGGGACATCAAAAAAGGGCTGCAGGTCGTCTACACAGCTCCCATAAAGGCCCTGTCGAACCAGAAGTACAAGGAATTCTCCAGGGATTACGGCGAAAGCAACATCGGGCTGCTCACAGGCGATGTTGTCAGGAACTCCAGCGCGCCAATCCTCATCATGACAACAGAGATTTACCGCAACATGGTCCTCGCTGACGACCCGGCAATGCGCGAAGTGTCATACGTGATATTTGACGAGATACACTACATCAACGACGTTGAAAGGGGGTATGTGTGGGAGGAATCAATAATATTCTCGCCGCCCCACATACGAATGCTATGCCTCTCAGCCACCATTCCTAACGCTGACGAATTCGCCAGGTGGATTGCAAAAATAAAAGGCCACGAAGTAGTGGTTGTCCAGCACACTGAACGGCCAGTGCCCCTCCATGTAAGCTTTTACGATGCTGAGCTTGGCATTACCACGCTTGCAAAAATCAGGGAGCTTGCCGAAGTCCCAGATTACCACCATTCGATGGGCAGAAACAGATCAAGGCCCCGCTACTCAAGGGCGCCATCGCACACCGACCTTGTAAGACAAATAAAGGATAAACTGCAAATCGGACAAAGTCCGATTGCACAGTCCGCTCCCCGCGGACTTGTGCCCTGCATATTCTTCACATTCTCAAGAATGGGCTGCCAGCAAAACGCCAAGGAGCTTGCTGCCAAAAAGTGGTTTGCGCCCGATGCCAGGATTTCAACCTACATCAGGAAAAAACTTGAGAATGCTCCCTCAGGCATCAACCAGCTAGAGTCAACCAAGCTGCTCCGCCTGATACTGCCATATGGAATCGGATTCCACCACGCAGGCCTCCTGCCAATAATGAAAGAAGTTGTTGAAGACCTCTTTGGCCAGGGGCTGCTGAAAGTGCTTTACACTACAGAAACCTTTGCAGTAGGCATCAACATGCCAGCCAAGACAGTGTGCATAGAATCGCTGCGAAAGTTTGACGGCATAACCTTCAGGCTGATGAACTCCAAAGAATATTTCCAGATGGCCGGCAGGGCAGGAAGAAGAGGGATTGACACTGAAGGGTTTGTCTTCATCATGATAGAGCGCAGGGAATTTGACTACGGCAAGACCAAAAAAGTGGTAACCTCAGACACCGAGCCGATAAAATCCCAGTTTAGGCTTTCAATAAACACTGTACTTAACCTTGTCAAGCAGCACAACACCAAGGAGATTGATGAAATACTCGGCAAGAACTTTGACGCCTTCCAAAAGCATGGCAAGGACCTTATCCAGAAAAAGACAGAAAACCACTACATGTTTGAGAAATACTGCCAGAAGCTCACCAAGCTCGGCTACCTGAGCGACGGCCGGCTCACTGAGAAAGGCGAGTTTGCGTCGCAGATATACTCTGAAGAAATCCTCACCGGAGAGCTGTTCGCGACAGACTTCTACAAGCAGCTCAACAGCTACCAGACCCTGCTCCTTGCTGCGGCAATCTGCTACGAGTCAAGGGAGCGGACGCAGTTCCACCGCAAGTTCCCATCACAGGATGCGCACAAGCTCCAGCACCTGCTCCGGATGCACCACTTTGCAGGCAAGGACAAGCGCTTTGAAGACATCATGGACATAACCGCACTGGTACAGCCGTGCTATGACGGCGCAAACCTGTTTGACCTAGCAAAAAACACCTCGCTGCAGGAAGGCGACATAATCAGGTTCCTCAGGCAAATCCTTGACAGGATAAGGCAGATAAAAACCGCAACCAAGGACCACCACCTCACATCAACGCTCCACGACTGCCGGCAGAGAATAGTCAACTGCCTGAAAGACGTGGATGTGGTGTAATGCTTCACCTGACAAATTCAACGCCGTGCATGCCTTCAAATGCCCCATCGCCTGTGAGAAACGGAATCCCAAGCTGCTGCGCCTGAATATAGCTGACACAATCGGTGGTCGACACCTCCTTTTTCCTATTTGAAAATCTAAACTTCATTGCCTTCATAATTTCCTCCGGCAAAATAGCCGATATGCTTTCCATTACCGAGCGCGATTTTTGTTCAGCTTCTACTGGATAATCACGATACCTCTTGATTCCGGCATAGCAGAACTCAGCAAAGATAAACTCATTTATTATCATCTTTGCATTAGCGTACTTCAAGTAAGCAGGATTTCCCTCTATGAGCTCAATAAGCGCATAGGTGTCAAAAACAAAAGTGTCAGTCATTGTATAGCTCCCTGTCTATTTCCTTCATAAATTCAGCGATAGGTCGCTTATCTTTAGTTTTTCCTTTCATCGAGCCAAACAGCTCTTTAAGTACGCTTTTCTTCCTGGCGCTTACCAGCAACTCCACGTCAGAGCCATCCTTTATGCCAACCTTCTCCACAACGTCCTTCGGCAAAATAACACCGAGTGAATTCCCCCACTTCCTCGCCTTGGCAACAACGCTTTCCATATCAGTTATACTCGTATAACTAATATTAATATTTTGCGGTTTTGAATGCTCAACAGCAGAGGTCATGGCAGTAATATTAATTTGATAACTAATAAGCCTAAGCCCTGATTTTGTGAAAAGTTTACGGAACTTGCTGAAATTACCCTTCCACTAGGAAGGAACAAGCTGCTCGGTCTTATCAACTATGTCGCGAGAAGCCGTATCCCGAAAAGGTAACAGTATCCAAAAGCAGAAAGGTTTAAATAGTATTACCCGGGTAATACTTTATGAGGTGAACCATATGGAAACTGTCCCAGCAAAGGTGACGAAAAGGCTTGTTGATGAGATGGACGAGCTGATTGATGAGGGATGGTACGCGAATAAATCAGAGCTTATAAGGAACGCCATCCGTGACCTCATAAACAGGACTAAGGCTGAGCGCTTGGAAGCAGCCATCAAGGAAGATGTAGAGTGGGGTTTGAGTGACTAAGCTCCCGGCAGTTTCTGACTCAGGGCCAATCATGCACCTTTCGGAAATAGGTGCCCTCAGAATCCTAGGAATATTTAACATCGTTATTCCGGAAGAAGTCCTTAGCGAAACGGCAAACATTCACACAAATGCCAAGGTTCTCATGCTGGACCAGAAGCACAAGGACCTTGCAAGGCTCCTGACACTGACAGACAGCATACAGCTTGGTGAAGCAGAAGCTATTTCACTTGCACTCCAGCAGGGAGTAAGGCTGTTTTTTACTGACGACCTTGATGCCAGAAGCGTGGCCGGGAAGTACGGCCTGAAAGCGCACGGAACAGTTGGAATCCTTGTAAAGGCATTCAGGAAAGGCATCCTGTCCGAGAGCGAAGTTGTAAGCTTCCTCAGGCTTTTGCGTTCCAAATCAAGCCTATTCATTACAAACGACCTTGTCGAATGGAGCATCAGGAAAATCAAGCAGCACAGCTCCAGCAAAAAGCGCAGAAAGTAGCCAGATACACCAGCCGCCAGCGCCAAAGAAGCACGGAAGAGGAGGGGGAGGGGTGGGGAGGCAGGCTGGACCTATTAAAGAAAGGTTTATATATATCCTATGCAATCTTATTATATGAATTAATATAATAGATTTTGAGATGGTAAAATGAGCACACAGCCACGGTTAAGCACGATTGAAATGGTGAAAGAAACAATAAGCAGGCACAGCGGGGACTATTCAAGGTACCAGTTATGGAAAAAGCTGCCAAAGAAAATGATGTACCAGACTTATGGCAAGGTCTTAGAATACCTTCTGGCAAATAATGAGATAGTCCTCAAGGACAACAGGAAGTTAGAGTGCATAACGATAAATGAAGAACTCGGGCTAAAAGCAATAGACAGGGAAACGATCCTTCATAATCTCTCACATTACGGCTATGACTTGATTTCACTCAAAAGATTAAGGAAAAACAACATCTTGCCCATAGAAGAGCTGATTATACAGATTCTGATACGATTTCCCGAAGCGCGCTTTATAGAGGCAATCCCTATCCTCATCATAAAGAACAGAATAGATGCATTTGAGCTGTACAGGAAAGCTTACGACTACGGGCTGCTGAACAAAATTGGCTTCTTATTGGAGATGTCGTTCAGGATTGCCCGGAAAAAAGGCAGGAATATTTCTTACCTGAGCAGCCTTTTGCGGCAGCTGAAAAGCAAAAAACAGGCCACAATTCAGCGATTCTCAACACTGAACGACGAATCCTTCCTCGGAAAGAACACGCCGCAAGAAATGAGAAACTGGAACTTACTGGGCATGTTTTCCATTAGTGACTTCCAAGAGGCATATTTATGATAAGCAAACCTGATTTAACGGAGTATCTGGACCGGATAGACAAACAGCTCAAGCAAAAAATAACAGTAGTTGCCGTTGGGGGAACTGCAATGACACTCCACGGCCTGAAAGAATCAACAAAAGACGTTGACTTCTGCGTTCAAACCAGAGGAGATTGGGAGGCGGTGCAATCTGCCGCAAGAAGGATTAGCAGCACGTTCAGGCTGGACCTGTTCCAAGGAGGGTTTATCTACACCCTGCAGCTGCCTGACGATTACGCAAAGAAAGCCCAGCCCATAAAAGCAAAGCTCAGGAACCTGGAAGTAAGGCTGCTGAGCCCGATTGACATAATAATAACAAAAACAGCAAGATTAAACGAAAGGGACATTGAAGACATACGTGCCATTGTCTCAAAGAAGAGAGTTAACAAAAAGAAGCTGATGCAACGCTTCAGGCTGGTAAAAGGCTCTTACGTCGCTTCTGACAGGGACTTCCAAGCCAGATTTGAACAAGTGATAAAGGAGTTCTTTTAGAGCGCCAGGAAAGCCTGAATGGGAAACGGCAGGGATAAAGGGCACAAAACAGAAAAATTTAAATATGTATACTTTTAATAAATTTGTATACAATTTTAACGGAAGGTAGTTTTTAATGGCTGAAGCTAGTGTGTCTGCAAGGATACCAGAGGACATGGAAAAGGAGCTTGAAAGGTTTGTTGAGGCAGAGCAGGTAGACAGGTCAATAGCAGTGAGAAAGCTTCTGGACTCTGGCATTCAGAAATGGAAACAGGAGAGGGCTTTGCGGCTGTTTGAAGAAGGCAAGGCCACTTTATCCAAAGCAGCACAGATTGCTGGCATAGACCTGTTCGCTTTTGCAGACATTGTCAAGTCCTCAGCTGCTATCTGGGTTAAAGTAAAGCCTGACGAACTGAGGAAAGAGCTGAAGTCTTTATGATTCTTGTTTTTGACTCGACACCGCTTATATATCTTGCCAAGGTCGAAATTCTCAGCAAGCTGACAGATTTGAACATAGAGCTTGTCATTCCAAGGAAGGTTTACGAGGAAGTGGTTGAAGAAGGCAGGCGCAAAGGCAAGCAGGATGCTTTTGCGGTTGAAAAGCTGGTAAGCGCCGGAAAATTCAAAGTAGCAGAAGCAAAGGACAAGAAGTTTCTCAACCACATTTCAGCCAACCCTGCGCTATCCCCTGCTGATGCTGAAACCCTTGCATTAGCTAAAGAGCTAAAAGGGACTGCACTGCTCGATGAATCAATCTCCCGTTCTGTTGCAGAGGTTGAAGGAATAGCCCTGCACGGCTCAGTTTTTCTGCTGTTTCTTATGCAGAAAAGAAGGATAATATCAAAAGCAGAACTCAGAAATCTTTTTGACAGCATGATATCTGCTGGCTGGAGGTGCTCAACAGAGCTTTACGCAGCAATCCTGGCAGAGATTGAAAAGCTGAAGTAGAATGGCTGCCTTTGGGCTCAAAAGGCATCTCCCAGCTCACGGCTGCAACCACGGCACAGACGGAAGGGGAAAGGGGGAGGGTTATAGCGGAAGAAATCCGAAAATTTCGTAAATTTTTAGCGAAAAGCTTATAAAAGCAATTACCACACCATATAGCAGCAGGTAAAACCTAAAAGCCAGTGCACCTTGAGGTGCACGCTTTAGTGCTTTTAGGTACTGGTTTCTAAAAAATTTCTGTAGAAATTGTAAAAACCGCTGGACATTCCGAAATTCTTTCAAGACGGAGAGCACTGGACACTGGACATTTCCTGCCGGAGGATTTATAAACATAAGCTAGTAGTGAAGGGTGTATGACGCTTTTAAATAAAAGGCAGAAAGTCTTGCTTTCAGTGATTGACACACTAGAAAGGCATGGGAAGAATACAAAAACTTTCATTATGAAAGCTTTATTCCTGATTAAACAAGACTTCCGCGCGGATGAAAAAATAAGGTTTTACTCATTCTTCCCTTACAAGTACGGACCTTTTTCAGAAGCAGTTTATTCAGACCTCAATTACTTGGTAAAACAGGGCTTTGTTGAAGAAACACAAACTTCACTAACCCCTGAAGGGCGAGTGATATGCTCTTTAAATAACCTATTCAAGGAGCAATCAGAATCAATAGCCCTAAGATATTCAAATCAACATAGCATACTTGATGACACATATAAGCGCTATCCTGCCTTCACTGTCAATAGCGAACTTGTAAGAAAGCCTGAAACAAAAAAAGTGCCGGCCATATTAGCGACGGGCTATGAGGGGGAGGACATTGATGAGTTTCTAAACAAGCTAATTAAAAATCAGATCGATACGGTTATAGATATCCGAAATAACCCTTTTAGCATGAAGTTTTCCTTTACAAAGAGCCGGCTTGTGAAACACCTGCAAAAGGTTGGCATAAGGTACGTTCACATTAAAGAGTTGGGTGTTGAGAAAGAGCTTAGGGAGAAACTGGAAACAAGCGAAGATTACAGCAGGTTATTCCTTGCTTACAAGGAAAAGCTTGTTGAGAACCAAGATAAGGTTTTAGAGCTGCTTAAACTTTCTGACAACCACAGAATTGCTTTGTTATGTTTTGAAAAGAACCCTCAGCAGTGCCACCGCAGCGCTTTGGCAGAAGAACTGAAAGATAAAGGCAAGCAAGTGATTTTCGTATGAAAGAAAAAGTACTCGTTCTAGTGAGAGCCATACCCGAGAAAAGCCGGAAGCACGGATACATCAGCTGCGTTGCCGGCATAAACGAGAATGGCGAGCTAAGAAGGCTTTACCCGTTCAAGTTCCACGAGATAAAATTCAGGAAAAAGCAGTGGATACAAGCAGATACAATTGCAAATGACAGCGACAAACGAAAGGAAAGCACAAAAGTGATCAATCATAAACTGCTTTCAGAATACGTAAGCGATTTTGAGCTTGCCAACACGCTAACAAAGCTCGCGACTACAGTATCGGCTCTTAAAAGCAGCAAATCTAGCCTAGGCGTGGTGAAGCCACACCTTTTAGGAATAGACATAAAGGTTGAAAGCACGCAATTCATGGATGAACAGGCTTATTTTCAACAGTTTGAGTCAGGAGCCCTTGGCTTGCGCGAGAAGATAAAGCTTCCTGTCTCTGTACGGTACAGTTACAAGTGCGCTGGTGCTGCATGCAGCTGCAACCAAAAGCCGCACAAGCAGATACTTATTGACTGGGAAGTTAACGAGCTTGCAAGAAACCTGATGCACAAACACAATGATACGGCAATTGTAAAGGCTAAGCTTAAAGAAAAAATGTTTGATTGGATGAAACAACGCGATGTCTATTTTATTCTAGGGACACATTTCAAGTACGGCACATGGATGATAATAGGCATCTACTACTTCAGAAAAGACCTTAAGCAGCAAAAGACGCTGCAGCAGTTCTGACCTTAACATAAATCAAGACTGCTTTTCTACAACTAGCTTCCCCTTCTTCTCTTCCGCCTTCAGCTCATCCCCTTCCTTCCAGCCCAGGGCTTTGACGGTATCTTCTGGTATTATAATTGCGTATTTGTAATGAATCTTATCCTTGTATTTGTACGCCTTCTGTTTCTGGAGTTTCATACCGAGCCATTAGGGTACCACATATATAATCCTTTTGCCGGGCCCGGGGTTGTTGCGAAAATAGCTCGCCATACCAGCTACGGTTCGTTTCCACGAACTTCTTTTTCCACTCCCTTCGGTAACCGAGGGAGGGAGAAAAGAACCTTTGAAGCACAAAGGCGCAGCTGGCCGAATTATGGGACAACCCCGCCGGACCCGCTTGGCTGTTCTTGCCTCCTAAGCTGCTCTGCCGCAGCTTCGCAGCGTTCAAGCATTGTTTATGGTACCACAATCCTTAAATATAAGCGCCAGACACTATGGTACCATAAAGCTAAAACGTGAACGAAAATGTCCTGGTAC
>JAHFTU010000016.1 GCA_023269295.1 Candidatus Woesearchaeota archaeon
CTATCATTTATTAAGTCAAGAAACTCGCCAGCCATTTTAACTCACTTCTCCCCGAAAACCTTCCGGAGCCACTGCAAATCTTACAGCCCCTATTTATGCTTTTCTATCTTTTAGTTTACATGTTGCATTATAATAAGATTTATATATTAATTGGGAAATGGAGGATGTGGACAGGCAGCAAAGGCAAAAAGCTATTAAAGATGGTACAGAAAGCACGCAACTGGCACTAAATGGCTGAGAAAATGGACAAAGACAAAGCGCTCGTGGTTTTTCAGGACAAGAAGATTAGAAGGATTTGGTATAACAATGAGTGGTTTTACTCGATTGTAGATATTGTCCAAGTCCTCACAGATAGTCCCACTCCTAGGCAGTATTGGGGGAAAGTTAAGGATAGGGAGTTTATTCAACTTGAACTGTCCCCAATTTGGGTACAGTTGAAATTGCCAGCAGAAGATGGCAAATTAAGGGAAACAGACTGTGCCAATACCAAGAACATATTCAGATTAGTTCAATCCATGCCGTCAAAGAAAGCCGAGCCGTTCAAGCAGTGGCTTGCCCAGGTTGGCTACGAAAGAGTTCAGGAGATTGAAAACCCCGAACTGGCGCAGGACAGGGTTAAAGAGTACTACGAGCTTAAAGGATATCCAAAAGATTGGATTGACAAGCGCATAAGGGGCATAGCCATAAGGCAGGAATTGACTGATGAGTGGAAAGGTAGGGGCGTTATTGAAGAAAAAGACTTTGCAATACTCACCAATGAAATAAGCAAAGCCACATTCGGAAAGACTGTGCTGGAATACAAGGAGTTTAAAGGCCTAAAGAAGAAAAATCAGAACTTAAGGGACCACATGACTGACTGGGAGCTTATCCTTACTATGGTTGGTGAAAAGGCCACGACAGACATAACAACAGCCAAAGATGCCAAAGGATTTGACGAATGCAAAGACTCAGCCAACGAAGGCGGGCAGATAGCCGCGAACACTCGAAAAGAGCTTGAGCAAAAGACGGGAAAATCGATAGTGTCTAGCGGCAACTTCTTGGGCATCACAAAAAAGCATGTCAGGATAGTAAGGAACAAAAAACAGCAATGATAATGTTTATTAACGCTCAGTTCAGATAGAGATGTGTTGGGGAGATGGTAAAAGTACTCATAGCAACGCTTTACAGTCCAGAGCCGGTGCTGCTGGCCGCCACTAGGCTGTCTGCCGAACGGCTAGTTCTTTTAATTGATGACAAGCCCAACGCTGAGCAGGAAAAAAGCCTCAAAACCATCCATGACTCACTAGGCAAGATAATGGACGTAAAAGTCGTCAAAACGCCTGTTTATGACATCGTAAAGGTCGCTGAGAAGTGCGTTGACGTAATAGACCAGGTTCCCAGGGATGATGTTGTTTATGTGAACGTTACTTCCGGCCGCAAGACCAAAGCGCTGGGACTTCTGTTCGCTGCTTACGCTAGATGCGAGAAAGTAAAGAAGATAGCATACAATCCTGAAGAGGACAAAGCAAGCGTCGTCTACCTTCCTAAACTGTCGTTCCATCTCACTGAGAGCCAGAAGCGCATACTGGAATACCTGGCCGTGGATGACTACAAGGACCACGCAGAACTGGCAAAAAAGCTGGAAATGTCCAGGGCTATGCTCTACCGCAACATCAAAGAACTCCAAGACATGGACTTCATAACAGTTGAGAATGGATTGCATTTGACTGATGCTGGGAGAATTGCGAGGCTGTGAAATGGATAAAGGAATCATAACAAAGCTGAAAAAGTCCTTTGAGGATTATGCGCATGAAACTGATGGGGTTGAGTTTTGGTTTGCAAGAGATTTACAGAAGCTCTTGGGGTATGATAAGTGGGAGAATTTTCTTAACGTCATTGAAAAGGCTAAGACTGCTTGTGAAAAATCAGGCTATGAGATACTAGACCATTTTCCCGATGTCAGGAAAATGGTTGACCTCGGCTCTGGCGCCAAGAGGGAAGTAGAAGACTTTATGCTTACAAGATACGCGTGTTACCTGACTGCGCAGAATGGAGATTCCCAAAAAGAAGAAATCGCTTTTGCACAGAGCTATTTTGCAATTCAAACCAGAAAACAAGAGCTTATAGAGCAAAGGATATCGCTCGTTGAGAGATTACAGGCAAGGCAAAAGCTCGTCGCGTCAGAAACAGAGCTTTCAAAGCTGATTTATGAGCGCGGCGTTGATGGCGATGGTTTTGCGAGAATACGAAGCAAAGGCGACCAGGTTCTTTTTGGCGGCTACACAACCGCAAAAATGAAAGACAAGCTTGGCGTGCCCCAAAGCAGGCCGCTTGCAGATTTTCTCCCTACAATAACAATCACCGCGAAAAATCTAGCCACGGAAATCACCAACTTCAATGTCAAAAAAGACGATCTTCAAGGCGAAGAGCGCATAACAAAAGAACATGTGCTGAATAACGCCGATGTGCGCCAGCTTTTGTCAAAAAGGGGCATAAAGCCCGAAGAATTGCCTCCGGAAGAGGACATCCAAAAGCTTGAGCGAAGGGTCAGAAAAGACGAAAAGCAAATAGCGCAGTCATCAAAGAAAAAGCTGGCAAAAAACCGCGGAAGCAAATGAAACCGAAACGCCAAGTAGAAAACGGACTGCATCTAACGGACGCGGGAAGGATGGAGAGGGTGTGATTTGAGGATGAAATGTCATGACCAGACAAATAAATAAAAAAATTGACTTTATTTTAGGGTTACCTGGTTTTAACTTTCTTAAAAATATGACTATTCGTAAAACGATTTCACAAGAAACAACTTTAAAATTTTACTGCAACCAAAAAAAGTGTGTAATAAATAATGACAATAGATTTCACACCTCTGTAAGTGATGTTAGGAGAATCATATTTGATGCTAAAGCCTCCAAAAAAACTGCACTGTTAATTGATACGAAAAGTGGGCGAATATACGGTAAAGTAATGATAGAAAAGCAAGAAAAACCTGAAGAAGCTTATTTCAAATATACTGCACTGTATGCACCTGAACGTCGCATAAATTTTTATGAAAAAGTAGGGGATAAATATGACAAAAAGAATTGGTTCAGCTTTTTTAATGTAGACAAAAATGGAGGGATTACAACTCCAATAAATAAGCCAAACATGTTTAAAGTTCCACTAAATAAGAAAGCTACCTCATTCTTGAGAAAAATAAAAAAAATCAGAATGGTTAAAGTAAAAAATTACCAAAAGCAGAAGGATGCTTTAGCGGTTCCGAATCTAGACGAGTTTTATGTGAGACTAAAGTCTAAAACTCTTATACATGAGGCGGAGCTTCAACACGAATTGCTTAACTATTTTGTTAAAAAATTATGGGATGATATAGAGAAAGATAAATTGGATGTTTTAGGTGAGTTCCCACAATACAAACGTGGGAAATCAAATTCTGATCCGATCAGAACCAAAAAAAGATTCGACGTAGTGATCTCCGATATTTTCGGCGAACCGTTTGCTTATTTTGAACTCAAATTATACAGGAAGGAGAATCCTATAACCGCACTTATTGATGGAATATGTAAAGATTACAAAAAAATAAGTGATGATCGTTATTTTAGAAAGAATAGGTATTTTAAAATTATAATACTTTCTTATAAAGACAATTTAGCTAATTCATTGAAAGCTAAACTGCCGCAAAGGTTGATGGAACATATCAGTATAGTGACTTATCAAGAACCAAAAAAAGATGACCCTGTTGATAAATATGTTAGATCTGCTGCGGTACTAAAGAAAGAAGAATAGCGATTGTGAGGGATAAAAAATGACATCTAAAATGGAAATAAAACCAGACACATTAAAATTTGAATCCTTACTTTCTGAATTCAAGGAACAGAAAATAAGAATTCCTGAGTTTCAAAGAGATTTTGTTTGGGATAAGAATAGAATAAGAAAATTGCTTAATAGCATTTATAACCAATATCCGATTGGTAGCTACGTACTTTGGGAATCTACTGATAAAATTAAATGTGTTGAAAGGGTTGGGAATTACGAATTTGAAAATTCGCCTCCTGAAGGGCATCCTATAAAATATGTAATTGATGGGCAACAGAGGATTCTTTCAATTATTGCAGCTATTAAAGGAGCAACTATTGCGGATAAGGAGTATAATTTTTATTTTGATTTGGACAAATGCACTTTTCTCGAAGAAAAGGAAATTGAGATCAAAGAAAGGAGTGTGCCATTGCAGAGAATATTCCTGAATAGTGCAGAATATAGTAACCTTATTGATGAGTATGACCGTAAATATAGAGAGTTGTTGAACGATCTATATTTAAGATTTCATAGCTATCCTTTTTCAATTATTTATGTAAAGAATGAGAATAGTCTAAAAAACATATGCAACGTTTTTCATATGCTAAATACGACAGGGAAAAAATTATCTCCTGTAGCGCTGGTTATTTCTAAAGCCTGGAGTGAAAGTTTTGATTTGAGACAAAAATTTAATGAAATGCATGAGAAATTTGAAGAGTTTGGAGAAATTCCAGAGTATAGAATACTACAATTAGCAGCTGTATTATTTTATGAGAAAAAATGTAAGAAGGATATAATTATTAACTACTTGGAAATATCTAAATTGAGAGAGAATTGGTATAATTTAATAAAATCACTAGAATTTGCATTAGATTTCCTAACTAATAAATTGAAAGTTAAGCATATAAAATATATTCCTTTTGATATAATTATTGTACCTTTAGCATATTTTTATTACAATAATAAAAAAGGGGAGAATAGTATTCAAAAAGAACAATTTGAAAAATGGTTTTGGATGGCGGGTCTTTCAAGACGTTATGACTCTGCAGTTGAGGGCAGGGTGGAAAAAGACCTTGTAGAGTTTGATAAAATTTTAAATGGAGATAAGGCTGAGTTTAATTATCAAATTGGATGGGATGAATTAAAAAAATCTATACGTAATGAAAAATTAAGTTTTGGGAGCGCATTCTCTAAAACGATACTTTCCTTATATTCTTATAACAATCCACTAGGTCTTAAAGATGGTGAATCCGTGCAATTTAGAAGTTATTCTTTCCTGAACAGAAAAAATCTTCATCACGTCTTCCCTAAAAATCATATAAAAAAACACATTCCAGATTTAAAGGAATATACTAACAAAGTAGTTAACTTCTGTTTTCTGCCAGCTGATCAGAATATAGAAGCTAGCGATGATCCCCCAAAAAAATATATGGAAGAGTTCTCAAAAGCAAACAAAAAATTTGAGGAGGCATTGAATAGTCATTTCATTAAGGATTTAAAGGAATTTGGTATCGACGATGATGATTTTGAAAAGTTTCTAGAAAAAAGGTCTGAAATTATAAAAAAAGAATTTGAGAAACTAATAAAAAAGGAAAACTAAATGCCCCTCTACTCCCATTCGCGCCTGAGCACGTTCGAGCAGTGCAATCTGAAGTTTAAGTTTAAGTATGTTGATAAGGTTGAGACTGAAGCTGAGGAGGGTGTTGAAGCGTTCTTGGGCAAAAAAGTGCATGAGTCTTTGGAGAAGCTGTATTCTGACTTGAAGTTTGAGAAGCTGAGCACGCTGAAGGAGCTCCTGGCTTTCTTCAAAGAGGAATGGAAGAAGAACTGGAATGAAAACATCATTATTGTCAGGGAGCATATAACAGAAGAGAATTATTTCAATATGGGTGAGCGCTTTATCATTGACTATTACAACCGCTACAAGCCTTTTGACCAGTCAAGGGTCATTGGCACTGAGCTCGCGGTGAAAATCAAGCTCGATGGAGAAGGCAAGGACTACAAGCTTATCGGCTACATTGACAGGCTGGACTTCAGGGAAGGCGGCGTTTATGAGATTCATGATTATAAGACTAACGCTAACCTGCCGGTGCAGCAGTACCTTGATGAGGACAGGCAGCTGGCGCTTTACGCGATGGCTGTGAAGCAGATGTATCCTGACGCCAAGAAAGTGAAGCTGGTTTGGCATTTCCTTGCTTTTGATAAGGAGATGAGTTCTGAGCGCACAGAAGAAGAGCTGGAGGCCCTGAAGTGGGAGACTGTGCAGCTTATTGAGCAGATTGAGTCTGAGAAGGAGTACAAGCCTACGGTTTCTAAGTTGTGCGACTGGTGCCAGTTCAGGCCCATCTGCCCAATGTGGAAGCACTTGTACAAGATTGAGGACAAGCCGGCAAACGAGTACCTGAAGGACTCTGGGGTGCAGCTGGTAAACGCTTACGCCAAGCTGACTGCAAAAAAGAAGAGGATAGTAGATGAACTAGAAGAGGAAATGGAAAAGCTGAAAGAAGCGCTCATCAAATTTGCAGCCAAAGAAGAAGTAAGCGTGGTTTTCGGTTCAGAAGCCAAAGTAAGCGTTAAAGTATACGACACAATACACTTCCCGCCAAAAGAAGAACAGGAAGAGCTCATAAAACTACTCAAAAAGCACGATAAATGGGAAGAAGTAAGCGCCCTGGACACCTACGCTTTGGCAAAAATAGTTAAAGAAGCAAAATGGCCGAAAACGCTGCTGGAAAAACTGAAGGAATTTGAAGAAATTGAAAAAACTGAACGATTGTACCTTGGAAAGATAAAAAAGGAAGAAGATTGACAAAAATTTTGCTGTTTATTTGAAAATTCACACAGGACTTCTGAAACATAACTTGCAGAAGCCTCATTCCCAGTGCTTGCTGACAGCAATCTGGTGCGCGGTCATGTATTGCCGTATCATGAACTTCCAGTCAGCCAGCGTGGAAACGTGCTTTGCCTCAATCTTGTTCTTGATGCGCTCATCGTTCGAGTAATGGGCAAATGTCGTGAGCACAGCTGCGAGGCTTTTCACAAAGTCATCATCGGCAACTTCTGAGCGCTTCACTATGAAAACCCCTGGGAACTTTTTCTGCGCAGAGTGCGGTTCCACGTACTTGCCAAAGCCGGAAAGGTCGGTGGTGACTGAGCATACCCCAAGCGAGGCTGCCTCAAGCGGCGTGTAGCCCCAAGGCTCGTAAAAGCTCGGGAAAACGCCAAGATGCGAGCCCTGCATGCTCTCGTAATAGTTAAGGTCAAGCAGGCCGTCAGCGCCTGTTAGGTAAATCGGATAGAAAACTACTTTTACCCTGTCCTCGGCTGCGTTGTTAAGGCCTGCTGCCCTGCAGGCGCTCAGTATCCCATCCTTGTCCTCATCGTAAAGGTCGTGCGTGCTCAAGGGAGGCAATCCATTTTTCTTGAACTTCATGACCTTGCGCTTAAGCTCAAACAACGTATCGCTGCTCAGCAGGTCAACATCGGTAATCTTTTTCTGGCTGACAACAGAGGTTACGAGATGCTCCTTCACGAACTCAAGGTCATCAACAATAGTGTCCCTGATGTCCTGGAACTGGGTCCTGTTTTCAATGAGCTCGCGCTTTATGCCGCGGATGTTTGCCGGCACCCAAAGGAACGTGACAATAGTTTTCTTTGACTTTTCAGATTTCAGTGCCTGGTTCAGCTGCCCAAGCGCCCTGATAAACACGTCAATGCCCTTGTTGTGGAACTCGTACCTTGCAGAAAGGAAATAGTACAGGGTCTCTTCCAAATCAAAAGTGTAGTACGGGAAAAAATAATAGGATGCAAACTCGTTGACTTTTCTTTTCAGCTGCCTGTGCCGCACAGACGCCTCTTCAAAAGTAGGAAAGTGGCTCATGTTCAGGCCGTTGTGCAGGATAACCTGAGGGGCCTTTTTCAAAAAGTGCTCTGCCTCCATTGCGGTAATGTCGCTCACTGTTGAGAATACGTCAGCATTTGCCGCAGCAGCTGCCTCGGTCTGGTGCTTTGTGTGAACGCCAAGCTTGTAGGCCTCCTGCTCAGGGTCAACATGGCCAAGGAAACTGTAAATGTCCATGTTGGCATTCGTTACTGTCCTGCCAAGGGTAGTTGCGTGGGTGGTAAACACTGTTGCCACTCCTGCCTTCCTGCTGTGAAGGTAAAGAAGCCCCGCTGCCGCAAGCCACTCGTGAAAATGCGCAACGATTTTGCTGCTTTGCTGCGCGGCTGCAAAGGCCTCAATGAGCCTGCCCGCAGCATAAGCCCAGATTACCGGCTCATCATAGTCAAAGTACTGCGTGTTGAGCGAGTCAATCCTGTAATTGTCCCAGAGCTCCCTCTTGATTTCGTTCTTCCTTCCTGTAAAGCTTGCAAAATCAATCAGCACAGCCTGCGGCTCAGACTCAACAAGCCAGCTGCCATAATGGCAGATTATGCCCTCAGCCTTTAGCTTCTCAAAAACCGGATTGAGCAAGTCCGGCGGGACCTTCTCGCTTAACTCGCCGCCCACCTTGCCGGCAAAGTAAGGGCCAACTGCAAAGTAACCAGTATCGTACTGCATCTTCATTGCCGCTGCCTTTGAGCTCAGCACTGTGTAGATGCCGCCGACCTTGTTGCACACTTCCCAGGAAACCTCAAAACAGTAATCAGCTGGCTTCACTATTAACTTCCCCTCTTTTTTTGACAAATCCTGAAAGCGGAAACAGCCTGCTTGTGTTAATAATACTTTCTGTTCCTTGCGCTTTATGAACAAGAATTAGCGTTTACTATTTGCCGGCAATAGACTGGCTTAACTCATAATGCTCCTGTAGAATCTGCTCAACAGCTTTCGCGTTCTTTTTCGCGTTCGGATAACCAGGCTGTAACTGCTCGGCCTGATTGAACTGCTCAAGGGCTCCTGTCAATTCGCCAATACTGCCGGCTCCATGCCTGACTTCGTTTCCAAGGCTCACACCCAAATCAAACCGGTACTGGGCATTCGCAGGGCTTAGCTCCACAGCCTTACTGAAATGGCTGATTGCCCCTTTGAAATCGCCCTTATAGAACAGAAGCAGAGCAAGGCTATTATGGGCTGTAACGTATCCAGCATCCGCCTCTACAGCTTTGGTGAACTCCTCCTCAGCCATTTCGAGGTTTCCTTTCTCATAATAAATGACGCCAAGGTTGTGATGGGCCACTGCGTTGTTACCCATAGTCGAGCTTTTTTCAAACATCATTGCCGCCAAATCAGCCCTCCCGTGATTGTAGAAATAACTTCCAAGCACAACAAAAGGCGATTTTGAAGCCTCCTGCCTTTGCAAGGGACTGGCGCCAGCCAATGCCGCCAATGAGAAAAACAGCAAAGCAGCCGCAAGCACCCCAAAACTGCCCCTCATGAACTTAGCAAAATACATCACCCACCCCTCTTTTAAATAACCCCTGCATTACATTATGCCAGGAATATATAAATATTATCATAAACCTCCGCATTGTTCTGAATTAACAGTGCTGTCTTTTTTAGTCTTTCTAACGTATACTATGTACAAAATCAGAAGCAGGACAGCTGAGGCAGTCATTAACAAGCCAAGGTAAAACTTTTTAGGCTTATACACAAGGACTAAAGTGCCTGTTTCCCCTTGCGGGATTTCTATAACGCTGGCAACAACATTGCCGCCCTTTATTTCCAGCCTTTTGCCATTAAAAACAGCTTCCCAATCCTTAAATTGGTAAAAGCGGTCGCTTATTACCAAAAATCTGGGATGAGAAGCATTTTCTATTTTCACAGAAACCTTAGTTGGGGTCAGCACAACAGGAACCGGGCTAACATCGTTTTTCGGCAATTCAGAAAACAAAAAGCTTAAGTTCTTAGTAAGAGGACCCTGCTTGTCGTAGAACGTTTTTAGATTGCCTCCGTCTTTTATTTTAAATGCCAACCAGTCCTGCGTTAAAACGTAGCGCAATACGCTTTTGTTTTGTTCACTATACAGCTTCAATATTGATTCGGCCTCAGGAGGCAAGTCAACATCTACCATGATAATGGACGCGTATTTTGCGAGCTCATCAGAAGTGATTCCTTTCAGCTTCTTATTGTCAATTTCCAATACGGCCTGTGACGGGTCAAAATAGTCCTGAAGCATTAGGTCGTATGTCACCCACATGATGTCGCTATCCACAACCAGGACCGAGCTATTGACGAAATATGCCCTAGGGAGATATCGCTCATTTCTATACAAGTAAACCAGCTTTTTATCGCATAATGCACAAGGGGAAAATATCCGCAGCAATGTAAAGCCAGGAACGCGGCCCCTATCAATCATTGCTGGAGAAGCAATGTATTTTACATTTACAATTCCCCACCACTTGGCAGATTGGCTTAAAGAAATCCCAGCCATTTCATTAAAAGTCACATAACTAAGGAACCACAGATTGCCACTAGTCCATTCACTAAGCTGCAGCCGGAGAGGAACAGTGTACCTTGAAATGGAGGTGCCAATAAAATTTGTTGGCGTGTCAGCAGTGGGGTAATGAATCCTAAAAATGTCGCTGTCAGAAGCTACGTACTGAAGTAACGAGTTTTGGCGCAGCTCATCATGGTAAGCCTCAACCGGTGTGGAAGAGTGAATTTTGCCAAAACTGAAAATAACTAATGCAAACGTCAGGATGCTTAACAAGCCTGAAAAGGCCATCTGTTTTCGAAAAGAGAGCCTGAAAAGCTTAATTAAGGCTACCGCACCACCAGCTGCAAGAACTGTTGCGGATAAAGAAAACAATACTAGGGAATTATAGATTTGCCGGGTTGCATTGAGAACAGGAACCGCATAGGCGACCTTAGTCAATGGGCTCCCAACCTCGACAAGCACAACTGCCAGTGCTAACAGCCAAAAAAACAGCACGTGAGGCCTTTTCAGGCGCAAGATGCTGGCAAAAACCAAAAGAAGCGCGATAGGGCCCAGATAGGCTCTTGACCCTACGCTGAACAGCATGGAACCAGCCATATCTTTGGCCTTAATTTGCGTGTCTTTCCAAATAAAATTTTCCCAAGACAGCTGTCCAGCTCTTTGAGAAATGTCCTTAATCTCAAGCGAAGGCAATACCTTCACTGCGGAAAAAAGAAAGACGAACAAAACAAGAGCTACGCCAAGGGCTGCAAATTTTATTACGACTTTGCCTTTAAATTTTTTTATGATGTTCACAAGAAAAAAGAATGTCAGGAAAAACGCAATTCCCAGCGAGGTCCATAAAAAGATTATGCTGCCTCCTGAGAGAATCTGAAAAGACCATGCAAAAGCCGCCAACAAAGCAAATAACACTACATCTTTAAGGTGCTCTTTTCTCATTGCCTTAAGCACGAAGAAAAAAACAAGTGGAACCATTGCGCTTGGATAAAAATAGGGCATGAGCTGCAGGGCATATAACATGTTGCCCGTAAACATGTAAATAACAGCCGCAAGCAGGGCCACACCTCTGCTGCGCTCAAATTCATATGCCAAAAGAAACATGCCAATCCCGGCTATCACCAAATAAGCCAGAAGGCTTAGGTCCAATGCGGTAACTGGATTTGGGATAATAATGTAGAGCAGGTTTGCAAAATCAAGCAACGGAGCTTCAGGGCTGGCATACAACGGAAAGCCGCCGGAAACAGTATGCGCCCAAAAATGCAACGTGTGATGCTCAGCAAAATTCTGATGGATTATTGTGCCAAAGTTAAGAGAAAGGTCAAACTCGCCATACAAGCGGTTATGAATAAAAATGAAATAGAAGAATACTGCAAACAAAATAATGATGAAGCAATAACGGGCCGAAAGTGGAATAATTTTTAGAAAAGCGCTTTTAACCGTGCTGGGCATTCACCATTGTGCACGAAGCATCAGTATAAAATCTTTTTCACATGGCAGCAGCGGGCAGCCCTTCACGGCATGGCAGAACGCCAAATTTTAATGCAATCATTCCTCTGGTGCCGCCCACCCGAAAACTTTAATAATACGCCATCGTAGAAACCACATAAATGCGCATAATTGGGTGAGTAAATCTTGAGGAACAGGAATTCGGCCTTTGCTATTTTTTTAATAGTCGTGGTTGTCAGCATACTTATGACAGCGTGTTCTTCCCGCAGTTCTTCTTCCAATTCTCCTGGCAGTTCTCCCGGTATTTCTGAGGAGAATGCAAAAGAAATAGCAAAACAGTTCATTAAAGAGCGAACAAGGTTTTTTTCCAAAACCGGCAACTACACTGTTAACCTGACAAAGTATGAGTTTGACAAGGTAACCGTAAACGATACCGGCAGCGCTTACGATGTAAGTTTGCATATTACGGCCGCGCTAGAAAACACTACCAAGGAGAACACACTAATTGTCACAGTAGATAAAAAGAGCGGTGCAGTTCTACAGGTAAACAGGCGCAGGGTACTGTTCCAATAACCGAGATAATTGTAACTACTTTTAAATAACAAAAATAGAAAGATTTATATTTGAAGGCGTTTTCAACCTGCCTGATGACAGTACGCAGTGCAATCATAGTGGCTGTGTTCACAGCAGTATTCGCAATAGTGGCTCTGGGCTTAGTTACTGCCCAGTCCAGCGACGGCACGCTGAAAATCACAGGCTTAGCAGTTGGAGGGGCAGCGAACGAGCTACATTCGCCTGCTGACAGAATATCTGAAAGCCAGATAAAAGCAACCGACGATGCGGTTGTCATAAAGATAGCGAATGCCGCAATCGGCAGGTTTGAAAGCACTTCCTCCATGAGCCCTTTGCTGGACAATAAAAGCACCGCCATCCTAATACGGCCGCAGAAAGCTGCGGACATCAATGATGGCGATATAATCGCCTACCAGTCACAGGAGGCTGGCGGCCTGGTGGCGCACCGGGTCATCCTGACAGGCAGCGACGAGAAAGGGTGGTTCACGGTGGCAAAAGGCGACAATTCAAAGATTAATGACCCGCAAAAGGTCAGGTTCGGCCAGATAAAATATGTGGTTATTGGCATACTCTACTAAATCTCCTGCCGTCTTATCCCTGCTGGCTATCCTCACTGTTTTATCCCTTACGCCTACTCTGCTGCATCTATGCTTATGCAAGGGCGGCGCTTTTCTGTTTAAATACTATAAAACGAATACAAATGGTATATAAATCGCTTACATTTGAAGCTATCACATTTGCCGCGTTCGCTGTTGTGCTCATAATCTTTCTCTTACTGTTACTTGTAACTGCTGCTTGTATTAATAAAAAGCTTTATAAATAAGATGCCACAAAAAGCGTCCAATTCGATTACAAAAATTGGTTCAAAGGCTAAAAGGGCCGAAAGATGAAGAAAATGGGCAAAGAGGTTGAGCTGGTAAATGTCCGCCTGCCCTTGCCAATTGTGGAGTGGATTGACCTGCTGGTCAAAAAGGGCATCTACAAGAGCCGCTCTGAAGCCATAAGGGACTTCGTAAGGTCCTATGTTCTAAGCCAAAGGGAGGCCTCCCAATGACAGACATAATGGTAACCATCAGGCTGCCAGCCTCCCTTCTTGAAGAGCTAAAAGTCCTTGCAAAGAGGAACCACTACAGCACTGTAAGTGATGCGATAAGAAGCATGCTTCGCCAGAAATGGGAAGAGAATTCTGACCCGCTGAAGTACCAGCTGAGCCACATTACAGGGCTAATCCACCAAGAGCTAAGGTCAAGCATTGCGAAAAGAAGCGAACAGCGCATTGTTGAGGAAATGAAAAAAGTACAAGAGAAGATCCGCGATGAGCTTAACAAACCATAAGCCCCAAAAAAGAAAAAAGCAGGCAATAGGCGAGCAATTACTGCTCACAATTTTACTGCTCAGCGCATCATTAGCCATAGCATCCATTACAGCCTCATCAGCTGTTGTGCAGGCAGCGGCCCAAAGCAAAAGCATTACAGCCACCCTTTCCTATGGGAACAGCCCAGGCTTCGATGACAATAATGATGGCGTTGAGAGCAACCAGTCAGCCATAGATTTCAGCATCAGCCCCAGCTCAACCAGCTTTTCATGGGATGTCAATCAATCAAACCTTTGCACACTGTGGAGGGTCATTCCGCTTCAAAAGAACACTGCCACCCTTGCCTGCTACGGCGCCTCACACTGCTGCAAATTTGCAGACCTGACTTCAGCAGGGTCTGACTGGAATGAAACGTTTTACCTATACACGGGGATATACGACGTAACCGATACAGCCATAGTCAGCGCAAAAGTAGTATACACAGACTACAAGCTATCCGGGCAGGAAAGCTACTCAGACGTGGCTTACAGCAACTGGACCACGCTTACAGCGCTTTTCACTTCAACTTCACCCAGCCCATCAGCATTCCCGAACGGAATTTTTGCTTCAATAGCAATAGCCGATGCCGCCCAAATAACAGTGCTTGCCCCGGATAACAGCTCAGCTCTGGCTAGCGGGGAAAACTTAGCGCTGCGCATCACAGTAAACAGCAATGTGTCGGTCCTGTACAGCCTTGACAATGCAGCAAATGTTACAATGAGCGGAAACCGGACCTCTGCCGCAAGCAACTTCACCAGCCAGCTTTCCGGAACACTTCCCGGAGAGGTACTTGCAAACGGCACCCACATAATAGCCATATACGCCATTGCAAACTCCACAAACACCACAGCCGCACTTGAGCACAGAATTGCTGTTGCAGACACTTACCCACCAAGCATAAACATCAGCCCAGCCATAAATAACACGGCAATAGCCTCAGCAAGCCAATCCTACGCAATAAACGCCACAAGTGACGAGTACGCCAACATATCATACAGGCTGAACTCTGGCACTAACTCCAGCGCAGCTAATGTAACGCACTCAGCCAACATTTCACTTTCCCCAAATTCCGGAACTAACAACCTGACAATAACAGCAACTGACATGCAGGGCAACTCACATGCCTACTTCTACAGCTTTAACTTCACCCTGAATTCAACCGGGACATGCTCAGACGCTGTCCAGAACTACCACGACTCTGCCAACGAAACAGGGATTGACTGCGGAGGCCCCTGCTCTGCCTGCGTGACTTTTGCAGTAACAACAGACAAAGAAAACTACACACTCGGAGAGCTTGTCTACATAAGCATCCAGGCACGCTCCGACGCCAGGCACAACATAACAATCACAGGGCCAAGCTATGCGACTTCATTTGCCTATAACGGAAGCACATACTACATAGTCTCACCCCCAAACGTCGGGCAATACAAGATGAACGTAAGCATGGCCTACAGAAACCTAAGCCCTGATTACATAGTAAAATATTTCCAGGTAAATTCAAGCACTTCAGCGCCGAGCCTTACCGCTTCGATATCGGCAAACGCAACCACAATAAACAAAGACGAGACTGTGGAGTTCAAGTCACAGGCCAGCGGAAACGTAAGCGCAGTTTCGTACAAATGGGACCTTAACGGAGACAACGTAATTGATAGCACCAGCCCAAGCGTAAATTACACCTTCACCGCACCAGGCACATACTACGCCAACCTGAACGTAAGTGACGTGAACCGCACAAAAACAGCCACTGAAACAATTACCGTGAGGCCTTACTACAACATAACCCTAAGCGTGAAACCCTCAAATAACGGGACAGGGACACCTTCTGCGCTTGTAACTGTCTCAGGAGCAGCCAAAACAGCATCGCCCTCTGCCGACTACCAGCTTCTTTACGGCACATACCCTGTCCGGATAAGCACAACAGGCTACAAGGACATAATCTTGCCAATAACTGTCACCAGAAACGAAACATTCAGCTTTGCGATATACCTAAACGACTCAAGGCCGCCACAAGTTGTATTGCTAAACCCACCCAACAATGTAAACGCAACAGGATCAAACATCACCATAAGGTTCAGGGTTGAGGACGAAACCACGAACACATGCAAAGCCTACACCAGAAAGGAGAACGAAAGCTGGGTTGAGAAATCAAGCATAGCTGTTGCAGATTCAACCCAAAAAGAGATGAACATTCCCGGGCTGGAAAATTCGGCTTACCAATGGAGGGTAGAATGCACAGATGAGGAAAAGCACACAAACTCAAGCGAAACCCGGGCATTCAACGTCCAGGAAAGGTTTGTATATTCAGCAGCCCTGCAGGAAGCAAAGGTTGAAAACCTAACAGAGCTGCTAAATTCTGTAATTGAAAAGACGCGCGCTTACGCCAAGCTCGAGAAAGAAGCTGCAGAAACGCTGCATCTTGTGGATACGCTTGAAAAAGCCAAGGTTGAGCTTGCAAGGCCAATCAGGGACATGCGCGAAGTAAAGTGGAGAAGGTTTAACGCAAGCGATGAAGAGGCGTTCATAAAGCAAAAAACCAACGAAATAGACTTAGCTGCAGGGAACATAACCACAGACATAGCCGTATTAAAAAGCTCAAAATTCGTATCCTACCCAACTGACAACGACATAAGGGAAGCAGCTTCGGCTTACCTTCAGTCCCTGCAAAAATCACTGGCCAAGGATGAGCTAAAAAGGTACATATCAGAAAACTCAAAAGTCCAGCAAACCGCAGTCATAACCAGCGACTACAAAATTGTCGAGCTAACCAAGATCAATGGAGATAAAAAAGCCATCACGTTAGTGGAGAAAACGCTTGACTTTACCGGGGACATGCGCAACCTCCTCATGGTGGAAACAATCCCGAAAGATTTGGCCAGCACGGTAAAACAGGTAAATTTCCTGTTCGATTACGATGTAATAAAGCAGGACCCTGTTGTGGCAGTGCAGATGAAAGGCGGGAAAAAATATGCCTATTATTTAGAAAATGAGCTTTCACTTTCC
>JAHFTU010000084.1 GCA_023269295.1 Candidatus Woesearchaeota archaeon
GCGGCGGTCCAGCGCCGTAGAGATAGTCTTTCTGCTCGTTTGTAAGGTTGTACTGGATGGCGTGAAAAGTGTCAATGGCAAACCTGTAGAATTTGTTGCCGTCTGTATCTGTTGGATCTGTTGCGCAAGTTACATTCCACAATGCTCCTGTCTGCGCGGTGGTGCAGCGGTTGTTCCTGCCGTAGTAGCACCAGTCAACATACGGCTTCTCTATCCTTCCGTTGACAGTATCCATCACCACAGGGTTAATCAAGCTTTCAATGCCGCAGCATGGCGAGCGCTCATCCCTGCCGTAGAACCTGTTGAGGAAGCTTGAGCCATTGGGCTCGCGCCTGTAGAGCCTCCACTCTATCTCGTGGTAAAATGTTGAAATATTCAAGGCTGTCAGGTTTGTCGCGTTGAAAAAGTTCGTGTACACAGCGTCATCGGGCAGGGCGTTTCCGTTTTCGTCTGTCCTTGGGCTTTCAACAGAGTAGAGGGGGTCAGGTATGCCTTCTATATTAAATATCACGCTTATGTTTTCAGAGTTGTTGACCATGACGTCACCAGCAATTATTGAATAATTCACGCTTATGTTGACGCCCAACTGCCAGGGCCCGGTCCTGTTGTCCTGGAACAGCTGCAGGGCCATGTTGTTGTAGTTTTTGTTGAATGTTGTGTTTATCCTGAATGCTGCGAACGAAGCGTTTTCCATGTCGCGCAGCCTCTTGGTGAAGTTTCTGCCCCTCATGATTGTCTTGCCTATGCACTGGTCTACGCCTTCATGCTTGCTTGGGTCGTTTACGTCTACAAGGACATCACTGTCGCATGCTGTGTGCCCTGACAGGCCACAGCACATTGTGCCGTTGATTATCATCTCTTTCAGCGTTATGTTGAATTTCAGGTCAGCGTCAGGTTCCTGGAAGTAGTTTCCCCGGAGCCGCATGTATTCTGACATTGCGTAGAGCGCGCTGTAGGCTGAGACGTAAAGGGATTGCGGGAGGTAGCTGTATTTTAGGTCGCGCGCCTGCGCGTTCGCCAGGTCGGCTTTTGCCTGGGTCAGTGGGATTTGGTCTTTTGTTGTCACGCTCGTGGGCGTTCCAAATGTTAGCACAAGCACTGCTGATATGAGTATAGCAATGGACGTGAAAAAGATTCCCCTTTTGTTTTCTATCAGCGTATTTTTCATTGCCAGAGCCTGACTTCCGCTATTGTGGGGCCGTAAACGAGTGCTGCTTTGTTGACAACGCCGAAGATTAGTTTCTTTGACGAGACAAGCACGCTGCTTGAGTTCTCGGTTCTGGTTGTCCTGTTGTAAATCAGGTCGTTGTTTACAATCACGCCAAAGCTGTATTGCTTTGGGATGAGTGTCTGGCTGACGTTTCTTAGCAGCTCAAACGCGTAGTGCGTGTTTCCGACAAAATAAAATTCTGTTGCCTGCTGGAGTATGGTGTTGTCCAGGCTTGTGATTATGCCGTTTTTGGACATATCGAGTATCAGCTGGTTATTGAGCTCGCTGAGCTTTACCTGTGACAGGGATTCAGCAAGGCCTTTTGATATGGCTTCTGACTGTGACGTGTAAGGCAGGGTTGTCCTGGCGGCCAGAACGATGACAAGGGTTACTGCAATTATCATGGACGCGATAAAGGCGTCAATGGTGAGGTATTGCGCCTTTTTGCCTTTGCAGAAGCTTTGATGTTGCATTCTTCACCCTTTTTTGGGGCCTGATTCTGCTGCTATTCGCCCAGCTATTGTATTGTGTCGTTGCAGCCTTTGCCGCTGAAATTTGCGAGCCGGCTTCCTACGCCAACCTTGCCTTCCATCGGCACAATATTGCCGTTCTCGTCTTCAAGGTATATGCAGAAGTCTGATTCAACCCCAAGCAGGCTTTTGAGGTTCTCGTAGCTCAGGTTCATGGCTTCGCGAAGCTTTTGCTCGTCAACCTTTGAGCCTTGTATGAAAACCGAGGTAAGGTTCTGCTGCGAGCTAAGCGTTGCCGGCAGCTTCTCTGCCTCTGACTGCAGCTTTTCTGACTGCTTGTTCTTGGTGGCTGGCCCGGAAAGGTAGTAAAGCATTATCACAGCAATAATAAACATCACAACCGCAACTACCGCATCAGTTGAGAATGTCTGTCCTTTTTTCATTTTTTGCATCCTTGTTACCAGCCAGTGCGAGCGACTGTTTTAAAGCTTTATGCCAATATTTTTTGCTAAAAGGGTCACGTGCAGCACAAGTGCATATGGTCGCAGCACTCTTCAGGCGCTACGCTGCCGCCGCTGCCACAGCCTGGGTTGCAATCAGCCTGCTGCGCTGGCGTTAGCGGGATGGGCCTGAAAATCACCAGGCCCTGTTCCTTGCGCGCAGTGTTCTGGCCTCTCACAAGGTTGCCCAGCACATCTCGTGGCAGCACTTTTGTGACGTTTATCGGCACGTTGGGCCTTTTTGAGGCAACGGTTATTATCGTTATGTTGGCTTGGCTGCTTATTGATGATGAGTTCAGTATGCTTGTGATGTACGCCTGGCCGTTGAGCTGTGCCGGCAGGGTGAAAGCGTGGTAGTATCCGTTCTCCGAGCCGAAGGCTATCTGGGCTTCCTGCTCGATTACATCGGCAATGTCCTGTATGAGCGCCTTGTAGTTGTTGTCGCTTGCTGTAATGATGTCATCCGAGATCGCTGCCAATGTTATGATAAGGAAAAAGGTCATGAACATTATTATCATGGCAGCTTCGTTCGCTGACTGCCCTTTTTTGCCTGCTTTGATTCCCCTTTTTTTCAATATCATCTGTTGCCAAAATGCTTAACAGGCTATTTAATAGTTTCGCCGCAAGATGAGAAGGAAACAGACAAGGTTAGCCGCACGGCACGCCGTTCATCCTGGCGCTCTTGCTGCCAAAGCAGAGCTTGTCACCCATCGGGATTACCATGCCCTTTTCGTCTTCAAAGTGAATCACGAAATCACTATGTATGCCAAGATGGAATTTTATTTGGTCATAATCCATGCTTGTGAACTCTTTCAGGAGCTGGGGGTTGACAGTGTCCTTCACTATGAACGCAACATCATCCCGCTCTGGCGTGTCAATTATGAGCCTTGAGACCACTTGGTCCGCCAGCTCTTTTGTCAGCATCGGGGTCATGCTGATTTGCGCGCTTGTGCTTGTAGTGCTCCTTGAGCCAAAAAGCGACTGCTGGTCGGCAGCAGCGTCAAACAGGAACAGCACAATAACAAGGAAAGCCAAGAATCCGAAAACAGCAGTGCGGTCGTCAATAAGCCTGAAATGCGACAGGCCGCCGCCTTGTGCGTTCTGCCTTGCGGCAAGGCTTTTCCGTGTATGCCTCTTTTTCATTACCACTTGCCTCTTTCTGCCCTTTCTACAAACTGCATAGGGTTCTTAGCTAATTTTGGATATTCATGTATAAATAGGTTTCGCTGCGTACTGCGCAGGCTGAGCATTGCGATAAGCTTCAGCAGACTATTGGGGCACAGTTAAGGCCTGTAGCAGTGCAGAACTGGGCACGGTCTGTATCGTCAATCACACAGTCCCCGTTGTAGTCTGCATTCGTGCAAGCAGCGTAGACATTTCCGCCAAAGTCGCCAGTGCCATCAAACCAGCCGCGCTGCCAGGTTTTTGAGGGCCTGAATTTAGGATGCCCGGCATTGTTGCAGTAGCAGCTGGAGAAAAAGGTCGCGTCAGTTGCGTCCCTGACGCTATCTGTGTTGAAGTCAAAAGTGGTTGATACTGGGCATCGCCCTCCGAAGTTTATGTTGACAAAGCTTGTTGTCCCTCCGCTGCTATCAGGCTGCGTCTCGTACGCCTCAAGTTCTATTTTCTTGATGCCAGCGCCTACTGATATGTCATACAGGCTGCCGTTGAACGAGCCGTTTATGTTGACCTTTGAGGGGTATGGGAACTCTGCCTCGCCATCTGCCCCGCCTGCAATCATCACCAGCTCCTGCGTTCCAGTGTTCCAGCTCCCTATGACTGACACGTTGAGCACGTTTTTTGGCATTCGGGCCTCAAGCTCGGTCCTTGATGGAGGCCCTTGAAAGTAGACCTTTTCGGCTGCTGCCACAATGTTTCTGCCGAGCTGGTCAAGCTGGGTCTTGTCTATCTGGTCAGCAGAGCTCTGCGAGTACCTGAAGAAAAGGTAGGCTGCAGGAAGTATCATTACCCCTATTACTACAGCCACGAGCATGTACTCGAACGCTGCCTGGCCCCTTCTGCCTCTTTTACTTTTCATTTTGTTGCTACACTCTCTTTGTTATCTCGGCCGTTGTATATATTAACTTTTTGCATTAAACAGTCAAGCAAACCGCATGTAAGAGCTGCTAACTTATAAGTTCACACAGAAGAAAATATAAGAAAAAAGAAAATAAAAAAGGAAAAGAAAGCTTACGGCTTTCGTCCTAGAAGCTCTCCAGGCGCAGTGTGCTTTATAGTTGGACTATCAAGCCAACTGTAACTGAAGTTGAACAGGTACCTGTTCTTGTCCCTGCCTGTATCAGAAAAGGTGCAGGTAGTCAATTGAAAGTTATTGTTTGCGCCGTTACGCAACACTAAGCCAGTAGTGCCTGGTGCAGTATAAGTGCAAGGACCGCCAGATAAGGAGTCGGCAGTGGCGTTAATACTCCACACAGCCATATCCCTACCAGCGCCATTCAGCATAATCAAATTAATTGTAGAAGCTGAAACAGAGAAATCTGAACAGCTCAGGCCTACCGGGAACGTGCACTTCTCAGGCAGCAGCGTTGATGGCGAAAGCACGCCGAAGTAAGACAGGGCGCCAATGACAACGAGAACGACAAGTATGGCCCAGCCATACGTCATCAAGAATTCCATAGCAGCCTGACCCTTCTTTGTTGTTAGCTTCATTCTTATCAGATCTTCCTTTTCCTGATTAGTTTTAATAATTAAAAAAAATTTTAGCCACTCCTACGGCTTTCTTCCTAGAAGCTCTCCAGGCAGTATGTGCGTTATAGTGGGACTGTCAAGCCAACTGTATGTAACATTAATTTGGTAGCGGTTTTTATCCCTGCCAGTATCCCTAAAATTACAATCTGTTGCTGCACATGCGCCATTAGGGACAGTTATTACGCTAAAGCTTGTTGATGCACCATTTCTTAAAAGTACTGATCCCTGAGCAGTATTGTTGCAAGAGCAAGTAAGTACTCCGCTTCCCAAAGCTTCAGAAGTTGCAGAAACACCTTTTATTATCATATCCCTGCCAGCACCGTTCTGGAGTATAAACGTTAGGCCTGTGCCTAAGACACTGTAGTCTGTGCAGCTTATACTTACCGGGAATGTGCACTTTTCAGGCAGCAGCGTTGATGGCGAAAGCACGCCAAAGTAAGACAAGGCGCCAATGACAACGAGAACGACAAGTATGGCCCAGCCATACGTCATCAAGAATTCCATAGCAGCCTGACCCTTCTTATAATTAAAGGCTATCATCAAACATCTACCTCCTCTTTTTCACTACGAATAGTTACGATGATTCTTTCTTCTTCATCTTTGGGACGGGGAGTATTTAAACTTTTCTATTTAAATAATTTAAAAAAACTGCCTTTTCAGGCAGTTACCCACTTTCTTGCTATCTCTGCAGCCAGCTGCTCATCCTGTATGCCGCTGTTTGACATTATTCGCTGCTTTAGCTCTTCCAATAGCTTCATTTTGTCCATCACTACCACCCCTCCAATATTACCAC
>JAHFTU010000017.1 GCA_023269295.1 Candidatus Woesearchaeota archaeon
TATGAGAAAACGGGAAATTCAAGCCTCAACCCCGAGTTGAAAAGAAAGTGGAATTAGCGACGCTATTTACGGAGCAGCGGTGGAACATACTTAAACACCTTTCTAAAGAGCCACTTTCTCCAATGCAGCTTGCCCAACTTTGCGGCACAACTATGGCCAATGTAAGCCAACAGCTGCGGCTTCTTGAGGCAGCAGACCTGGTGGGCAAGAAAAAGGTGCGCAACCGTGAGAGGGGCAAGCCAAGAACCCTCTTTTCGCTGGCCGATGATTACGCGTACGTTGTTTCGCTGATGGGAAATTTTGCCGGGAAGAAGCTCATACGGCTCACAAAAAATACCAAACAATTCTTTCGAATACTTTCAATAGACGACGCCCAACAGAGGGAGAGGGTCGAGAAAACCTATTTCGGGATACACCATTACCTTGACAAAGCACAAGCGTTGGCTGTTGACCTGTCATCAGCTCAAGCTCCTGTAATTCTGATTGTTACGAACGACAAGGAAATCTATCAACAGCTTGCCAGAACAGTGGGCGTAATTCCCCTTAGCGAGAAAAAAGCTGCCGAGTACATGAAAAATAACGATCCCAAAAAAATTTTGCAGCTTGATGATCCTCACCAAATATTCCGAACCAACCTCGGTTAAGTGCAAGAGCAAGCGGCGGCAGCCTGGCTAAAACCACCCCTATCACCAATTCCGGGCTGCCGCCTCACCTTGCCACTAAGGAAACCGGGGCGTGGAAGGAAAAGTAGGTGCTGTCGAGTATTGTGAGGAAGCGTGATAGAGCTTGGAATAGACTAGATTGCTTTCTCCTGACAGCACTTGCTGCAACTCCACGAAATCACTCATAATCACGCATGGACAGCACCAAAAAAAATGCGTTGAACCGAAGAGGAGGGAACTATGTAAAAGCATGAAAGCGATGTGAAAAAATGAGAGCAAAAACTATAGCAGCACTGGTCATAGCTGCAGTTTTCCTAGGGTTGTTATTGGCAACGATTGCTGAGGCAATCCCCAACCCCCCGGAGAATGCTACAGCCAACCAGTCGCAAAGAAGGGTAGAACCAACAGCCGGCGCTCGCGTATCAGCGCAAGCCGGCAATGTTACCCAACTGATTGTCAATGATACTAGGATCACCGCCCACTGGCAAGGCTATTACGGCACAATAACTGGCGACATCACACTTGACGACGCCAAGAACAACACGCTATTTGACTGGAAACTTGCCAACCCAAACGGCCAGATCTACGCCTCAAACAGCTCTACGGTCTCATGGGCAAACATAAGCTGCGTCAACCTGACAGGCGCCGCCACAACTACATCCCCAACCAAACTTAACACATCAATACTTGAGAGCGCGTTTAACATAACAAGCACAGATGCTGATGGCATAAACGAAACATTCAACTGGACGTTTTCAGGCTCCTTCTCAGTTGGCGCTACGACAATAGCAACCGCCAACAACTGCCCCCTTGTTTACCTATACAAGAGCGATGCTCCCCAGCAGACAAACTTCAGGGAGGTCATTTTAACTGACAACAACAGCGTGGTGTACACATCCCTGCTTGAAAATGACGTAACAGGCTTCAACAGCGATGCCCTTGATTTTGAGATGGTAGTAACAGAAAACCAGGCCTCAGGAACTACAGACTATTTCTTTTTCGTTGAGCTGACATAGCTGACTCAATGCAGCAGTTTTTCTGCAAAGCACAAAAGCACATGCAATTTTAGTATGAACCTCTGCTTAAAACAAAGATTTTTATACGGCAGATGCCAGTGATGAGACCTTCAGCAAAAGTGGGTGTAAGGGAGAATTTTATGAACGGTGCTAGAAGGACGTTCAAAGAGCTTAGGCAGGCAATTCTAATTGGGCTTTTGCCTGGGCAGCAGACAACGAACGGGATTTCTGTAAACACAGGAATAAACTGGCGGACTGCTGAGGCGCACCTGAAATTTCTCGTGGACAAGGGCTTTGTCTCAGAGGTCCTGAAGCTTGCGTACGTCAGGATTTTCAAGCTCACGCCAATCGGCGAGGAGCACGCGAGATTCCTGCTTCAGGCAAATGGGAACGCTTCATTTTTGCAGCTGCCGCAACATGACCCTTTTGCTAAAAGGTTCAATCCAAAAACGCAACTGCTACAACAGCAAAGAAAAGAACGCGGTGAAAAAGCTCGTCAAGAAGGAGTGATGCAGCCATGAAAGTGCTCATGTTCGGCTGGGAGTTCCCACCCATGAACACAGGCGGGCTTGGGACAGCGTGCTACGGCCTCACCAAGGGCCTGGGCCAGAACGGAGTTGACATAGTGCTGGTGCTCCCGCAGGCAGCAGCCGAAGCAGACACCCAAATCGTGCCTGGCACGATTGGGCCCAGTCGCCAAAAGGTGACTTGGGAGTTTGGGTTCCTGAAAATAAGAAGCGCCAATATTGCAAATGTCAAGGTCAAGTCTATAAAGTCAGCAATGGTTGCGTACATGACCCCCTCGCAGTACGAGCAGTACATGCTGAAGATGAAAGGCATCAAGCCAATCTACGGCAATAATCTCTTTGAGGAAGTGGAGAGGTTTGCGCAGCAGGCAGCCGCGATTGCAAAAGAGGAGCAGTTTGACATAATCCACGCGCACGACTGGATGACCTACAAGGCAGGGCTTGTTGCAAAAAAAGTTTCAGGAAAGCCGCTAGTTGTGCATGTCCACGCCACAGAGTTTGACAGGACAGGCGGCCTGGGCGCCAACGAGCACGTTTACGAAATTGAGAAAGCAGGCATGGAGCAGGCTGACGCTGTAATTGCCGTGAGCGGCTACACAAAGCAGAAGATAATTGAGCACTATGGAATTCCGGAATCAAAAATCAAGGTCGTACACAACGCCATTGACAAGGATGACATACCAAAAATCTCAGTTGACAAAAACCCTGGCCAGAAAACAGTGCTGTACCTTGGAAGGATAACGCTCCAGAAAGGGCCGGACTACTTCATTGAAGCTGCCAAGAAAGCGCTTGAGACAGACCCAAACATCCGCTTTATCGTTGCAGGCTCCGGAGACATGGAGCCGGCAGTGATAGAGAAAGCAGCCGAGTTGGGCATAGGGCACAATGTGCTGTTCGCAGGATACCTGAAAGATGACGAAATACACCGGGCTTACAGGATGGCTGACCTTTACGTAATGCCCTCAGTATCAGAGCCATTTGGCATCACACCGCTTGAGGCAGTCATGAACAACACGCCCGTAATAATAAGCAAGCAGTCCGGAGTCAGGGAGGTGCTGAAGCACTCGCTTCAGGTTGACTTCTGGGACACTGACCAGATGGCAAACAAGATAGTTGCAGCGCTGAGATACAAGGAAATGCATTCAGAGCTTCAGCGGAACAGCCACGATGAGGTGAGCAGGCTCAGCTGGAGCAGGCAGGCGCAAAAATGCATTGACGCTTACAGCAGCGTGCTTGGAGTTCGACAGCTGCAACAGAAAATAACTTAAATGACACAGCATGACCTTCTTAGGAAGAATGTTGCCGGAGAGGCAACATCCTTCGGCTATGAGCCGAAGTAAGGTCAATCAAGAAACGAGTGACAATCAAGAAACGAGTGACAATCAAGAAATGGAGAACGTGTGAAATGGTAGATGTTTGTTTTTATTTCCAGGTTCACCAACCTTTAAGGTTGCGGCCGTACACTGTGTTTGAGATAGGCAAGAGCAGCAGCTACTTTGACGAGCAGAAAAACAGCGAGATACTTGACAGGGTCGCAAAGAAATGCTACCTGCCTGCAAACGCCATCATGCTTGAGCTCCTTGACAGCTATCCAGAATTCAGGGTAAGCTACTCGCTCAGCGGAATTGCACTGGAGCAGCTGATGGCTAGCCAGCACAGAGTCATTGACTCATTCAAGGAGCTTGCAAGGACAGGCAGGGTGGAGTTCCTTGACGAAACATACCACCACAGCCTTTCTTTTGTTTACTCAAAGCCGGAATTTATCGAGCAGGTTAAGATGCACAGCAAGCTCATAAGGAACCTGTTTGGGAAAAGCCCTAAGGTTTTTAGGAACACTGAGCTGATATACAGGAATGAAGTGGCAGCAATTGCCGAGAAGATGGGGTATGAAGGCGTGCTTGCCGAAGGGGCAGACAAAGTTCTGGGATGGAGAAGCCCGAACTTTGCTTACAAGCCAAAAGGGACAGGGAAAATCTCGCTGCTGCTGAAAAACTACAGGCTTTCTGACGATGTCGCATTCAGGTTCAGCGAGAGAAGCTGGGCAGAGTGGCCGCTGACAGCTGAAAAGTTCGCCGGCTGGGTAAGCAATGCCAATGGAAACGGCGACGTCGTAAACCTGTTCATGGACTACGAGACTTTCGGAGAGCACCAGTGGCCCGAGACAGGAATATTCAACTTCATGAAAAAGCTGCCCGAGGAAATACTCAAGCACCCTGAAAACGGCTTTGTCACGCCATCAGAAGCAATACGGAAGCACAGGCCGGTTGCCGAGCTTGACGTGCCATCGCTGGTGTCGTGGGCTGACGTTGAGCGCGACCTGAGCGCCTGGACAGGCAACAGCATGCAGCAATCAGCCCTCCAGCAGGTCTACGCAATGGAGGCGGCCATAAAAAATTCCGGAGATCCACAGCTGCTGGAGGACTGGCGAAGGATGCAGGCAAGCGACCACTACTACTACATGTGCACCAAATGGTTTGCCGATGGGGACGTGCACAAGTACTTCAACCCCTACGACAGCCCCTATGATTGCTACATCGCTTTCATGAACATACTAAGCGACATCAAGGAGCGGCTGAAAAAATCAGCTGAGGAAAAAGAGATGAAAACAGCGCTCAACGCCGCAATAGGCATAGGCGCTTAAAGCATAAATTTTAAATACAGCTGTGGCCTAGTTAGGCCTAGCAAAAGAGGTGAGCAAGGTGGGCAAAAAAACAAAGTCAGCTTCTTCAAAGAGCAGGCGAAGCCCTGCCGGCACCACAGTTATCCAAAAGGCAGTTTACCGAGCTCCAAACAACACAACAAAGCTGGAGATACTCGTCAAAAAAATAGGCGAGGCTCCCCACGACAAGTGCTTTGTGCTCAAGGACGGGAGGGTGCTCAAGGACCTCGTGGAGCTGGCGCACTCCCTTGACCACATGAGCGACGACGTATTCAACCACCACGTCAACAATTCCAAGAATGACTTCAGGAACTGGATAAGGGACGTCTTCGGCCAAAAGGAGCTGGCTGCCGAGCTTGAAAAAGCCAAAACAAGAAGCGACCTGCAGCTTGCGGTACTCCGGCACATAGTCAAAGAGACATTTTCATAACTTTCGCAGAAGAAAGCATCAAAGGGGGTGATAATTTTGGCAAAACTGAAAAGCGAAGAAGCAAAGAGGATACTGTCCAACACTCCTCCTGACAAGGCATTCTGGGTCAACAACGGCCCTGTGCTCAAAAGCATCATTGAGCTGGCGGCAGCAGCAAAAAAGCTCACAGAGCAGCAGTTCATGCACCACGTCAACAAGACAAAGAACGATTTTGCAAAGTGGGCTGATGAGGTAGTGCGGGATTCTGAGCTGGCAAGGCAGCTGCGCAGGGTAAAAACAAAAGACGACCTGGCAAAGGCTGTAACCGGCAGGCTGAAGCAGCTCCAAAAAATGCTAAAATAAGAAAATGAACATACTTGAAAAATCCAGGCCTGAGAACTCCTTCCGCTGCGCAGACGGAGCTATACTCGGCAGCGTGTACGAGCTTGAAAACAGGCTCTGCACCATGAGCAGCGAAACATTCTACCACCACGTTAACTCTTTCAGGAATGATTTCCACAACTGGATAAGGGACGTTTTTCAGGACTACGAGCTGGCAAAAGAGCTGCTTGGCGCAAGAACGCCAGCCCAGGCAGCTGCAATCGTGAGAAAGCACCTCAGGAAAGCCCTCCTTGCAAAGGAAGAGATTGAAGACGCAATACAAGCCGTGGCAATAGCCATGACCAAATCAGCGAAGCCCGCAGCTAAAAATAAGCCTGCAAAGGCAGTCCCTAAAAAACTGTTCCACACGCTTAAGCCACAGAAACGCCGGAAAAGGCGGCAGAAAAAAGCACGGAAAACCATTACTGTAATCAAGCTGGCAACTCCAAAAAACAGAAAGCTTAATAAAATGACCTTCTTACGAAGAATGTCAATCAAGAAACGTGTCAGTAGTCACAGTAGCAAAAAAAGAGGCAAGGCAGCACACAAGCGCGCTAAAAAGCAGGTGAATAAATGGCTAAACTGGCTAAAAATAGTTCCAGAACTGTAATAAGGCTATCACGCCCGGCAAGCGCGCCAAAAGCAAGGCAGTTCCTCGCGCACTATTTCGCGCTGGAAAGGCCGCACACGGCACACCTGCTCTTCTCAAAGGGAATCATTGACTTCCTGCTTGGCCTGGTAATTGGAATCCTGGTTGGCATAATCATTGCGATAATGGCAGGACACTAGCTACTTCAGCAGGATTGTCATAATACTGTGCGAGCTGCCGCAGTAGAAATAGTAGTTTGCAATGTTCATGCCTCCTCCCAGATACTTGCCGAGCTTCCTGAGCTGCCGCCTTGCCTTTGTGATCCTGGGCGAGCACTTAACCTCGTAAAGGTCAACACTATCGCCCTTCTTTGCAAGAACATCAACCTCGGCTAACATGCGCTTCCTCGCCCTTACCGCAACGTGCTTAGAAAAAGAGTCATAACTGCCCTTGATTTTCGTGCATAGCTCCTCGACATACCTGTCGTGCTTTGAAAGCTTGGCGCTGTTCAGGGACAAGGTGAGCCCTCTTATGAATTATTGAATTAACTTATGGCGTGCCAAATATTTAAAGGTTTGGCATATGCTGCATATTACGGCAAGGCAGAAAGTTATTTATACTAAGGATTTAAGGATGTTATAGAAAATTTCATCAAAAGGATAAAAGAGAGTGTGTGAAAAGTTGAAGATTAACACCGCACAACTGATCATTGCAATGACAGCTGTTTGCCTCCTGTTTGCAGCTGCCGGCTGCACAGCAAAGCTTGAGCAGCTACAGGCTGGTTCTTCGCTTAAGGGCGAAGGTGCTGTCGCAGAAGCTCCGGATGCCGAAACGGTTCAGGAAGAGGCGCTGCAAACGCAACCAGAAGCCTTTGGGCCGAAAACAAATGCCGAGCCGGAAACCAGCGCAAATTCGGAGCTTGTCGGAAGCTGGCGGGCATATTCAGAAGCGATATTCTACGACGCGGGAGGGAACGACTGGCTTGATACCCCATCAACAAGAAGGCTTGAGCTGAAAGGGAATGGCAGGTGGGAGTTTGGAAGCTCAACCGGCACATGGGAAACTGCTCCCGTAACAGAAAACGACTGGCTTAAGTGGGAAGTGGAAAGCTACGGTCCAACAAGGAAAATCGTGCTTAACAACTGGAACAAGGGAGTCGCTGACGGCCCTGTGGAAGAATCAGGAGGAAGAATTGACTTCATTTGGGTGATATACCACGCAGACCCCCCGCTTGTTTCATACCCCGGACAAGTGCAGATAAAGTTCGGACACGCGTGAAGGCGAAACCGTCTTGATAAAAATGCAAAAAGCTCCTGTAATAACAGCAGCAGTGACTGCTGCAGCTGCGGCAACGATAATTACAGCAGTCGCAATTATAAGCGTTCTGGCGTCAACTGCAGCCCTTGCTGACGCTTCCACAGCTGCAGCGAAGAATGCAGGCACTCCGCAGAGCCTGCAAAGCTGGCTTGGCGAAACGTTTGGAGCTTTGCTGAACGGCATGCAGAACGCAATACAGGGCTTCGCAATATATTCAGAATCCTCCTCGCCAAAGCTCACCGTGACAGCAGAAGGCAATGGCCATGTTTCGTCTTCGCCTTCAGGCATACTGTGCGGTGCTGCATGCGAGGAGAGCTATTCAAAAGGCACTGAAATAACCCTGACTGCAAAGGCGGACGAAGGGCATTCGTTTGAAAGGTGGAGCGGTGCCTGCTCCGGAAGCCAAAACACGTGCACGCTAGTTCTGGACTCGGACAAGTCGGTAAATGCGAAATTTTCAGGGCAAACAACGTCAACGTACAAGCTTACGGTGCAGAAATCTGGGACTGCGTATGGAACGGTAAAATCTGACCCCTTTGGCATATTCTGCGGCTCGCTTTGCCAGATTGATTACGACAAATTCCAGGCCGGGTCAACAGTGACGCTAACAGCCACGTCTGAAGCAGGAGTATTTGACGGATGGGGCGGGGCATGCTCCGGAACATTGCCAACCTGCGCGGTAACAATGGACGCTGAAAAATCTGTCACTGCAAAATTCACAGCTGCAAGCGCGCAGCCTGCCCAGAAAAAGGCGGTGAGCGAAGCTGGAGCTGTGCGACAGAATAACATACGGCCCCAAAACCAGAAAGTAATCAGCGCAGGCGCATCCGGAAGGACAGCCAATTCGCAAATGGCAAAGCTTATTGTCACACAATCTGGCGTTCTCAGCACAGTGACTTCCAGCCCTGAAGGCATCAGATGCAGTTCTTCAAAATGTGAAGCATCATTTGTCAGGGGAGCCACTGTTACATTGACCGCTTTAGAGAATGGCAGCGTGAGCTTCAAGCTGTGGACAGGCTGCCCGATAGAACAGCAGTACAACAAGAGCTGCACAGTTAAGCTTGATAGCGAATCCAAGACCATCAATGCATTCTTCGTTAGTCCTGAGGTTAGCTTGAAGGCTTCCATTGATGGCACTGGCAGAGGCGTTATTAGGTCTTTTCCTGATGGCATTGTTTGTGGGTCTGACCCTAACCTGTGTGATAACCTTTTTTCAATTGGTGGCAGGGTGACTTTTACGGCCGATGCCGACACGGAATCGTATTCTGTTTTTACTGGTTGGGGTGGCTTGTGTAATGCTTCTGGCGCTTGTAATATTGTTGTGCAGAGATCTGGCGGTGAGGTTAAGGCTACTTTCGGGAGGGATGTTACGAAGCGAAGACTGCTGGTGAATGTTTCAGGAAAAGGCAGCGTAGTATCTTCCCCTGGCAGCCTAAATTGCTCTTCGGTAGGCTGCGCTGCTAACTTTAGTGCTGATGGTAACATTGTGCTCATTGCGAGGCCTTCTGATAATGCGGTTTTCAATGGGTGGTCTGGTGCTTGCAGTGGCTCTGCTTTAACGTGCACCGTGAAGGTGAATTCTGAGAGAGTTGTGAAGGTTATTGCTAATTTTGTGAAGAAGGAGTTTGTGAAGCTTAACGTAACACAGTCTGGAGTAAAGAGCGTTGTGGTGTCAGTTCCTGAAGGCATCAGATGCAGTTCCTCAAAATGTGAAGCATCATTTGTCAGGGGATCCACTGTTACATTGACCGCTTCAGAGACTGGCAGCGTGAGCTTCAAGTTGTGGACTGGGTGCGGCATTGAGCAACAATACAGCAAAACATGCAAACTAACAATGGACAAAGACGCAACCCTTAACGCCTATTTCGTCGCTCCTGAAATAAAGCTGAAGGCCTCTGTTGCTGGAAATGGAAAAGGTGTTGTTCAGTCAGATCCGTATGGTTTAGTATGCGGCTTTAACGACAACCGCTGCGATTACCTTTTCTCTATAGGGACTAAAATCACCGTCACAGCCAATCCAGACATGGAATCATACTCCAATTTTAGCGGCTGGACTGGAGCCTGCAGCGGCACGCAGCCAATATGCGAAATTACCGCTTCGAAAGATGCTGAAATCGGAGCCAAATTTGAAAAGGAGACTGGAAAAAGGCGCCTCGTTGTAGGCGTTTCAGGAAATGGGGCAGTAACGTCAAACATCGGAAAAATTAACTGCAACTCCGCCAGCTGCGTTAGCGATTTTTCAAAGGATGGTGATGTAACCCTCACGGCAAAACCTGCGGACGATGCCGTATTCGCGGAATGGAATGGAGCCTGCAGCGGCGCGCAGCCAATATGCTCAGTAAAAGTAAACAACCAAAGAGTGGCCAAGGCAACCGCTAATTTTGCCAAAAAGGAGTTTGTCAAGTTGACACTTACCCAATCAGGCGTAACAAGTATGGTTGTATCAAGCCCTGAAGGCATCAGATGCAGTTCCTCAAAATGCGAAGCTACATTTGTAAAAGGAACACCAGTGGCATTAACAGCCAGAGAAAACCCAGGCGCTGCCTTCGTATTGTGGACAGGATGTGGCATTGAGCAGCAATATCTAAAAACGTGCAGCTTAAAGCCGGACAAGGACATATTAATAAACGCTTACTTCGAGCTAACCCCAACGCAAAAACTACAAGTATCAGCAACCGGGGCAGGCAATGGCACCATAAAATCAGAGCCAGAAGGGATAAACTGCTGGAAAGGCGGAGGCACATGCACTGCTGCTTTTAACAAAGAAATCCCAGTGAAGTTAACAGCAAGTGCAGACGCAAAGTCCACTCTATACGCATGGACAGGAAGCTGCAGCGGCGCATCAACCTGCACAGTGCAGATGGACGGCGCCAAAACCGTAACTGCGAAATTCTCCCTTCCACCACCTTACAAGCTTAGCGTTACAAAAACAGGCACAGGCAAGGTAAACTCTGAAGATGGCACAATCAGTTGCGGAGAGGCGTGCACAGCCACCTACCAAACTGAGAAAACCGTAACCCTAACCGCAACACCAACAGGAAGAGGCAACAGGTTTTCGCACTGGACAGGCTGCGATACAGTGGAGGGAGCAAAGTGCATACTGACACTTGATGACTCAAAGACAGTAACTGCAGTATTTGGCTTTGGTGGAAGGAAAGGCGAGCCAAGGCCGGTATACGGATGAGCATTAAAACTCAGCTAATTCTCATAGATAATCTTTTAAACAGTCACCTTTACTGCCCAAAGCAGCGAGGTGGTAACAATGGCAGCAACTCCGAAAGGGATATCGAAGATAAAGCTTGACATGGTAGTTGAGAGGTCAGTGTATGACGAGTACATCAGATGGTGCTCCAGGCACGGCTACTCAGCAAACGTCCTGGTAGAGCGGTTCATGAAAGAAACAGTGCTAAAGCCCTGAACTTGGTGAGCAAGCTATGGAGTACAAAAGCATAGCAAAACCTTTTTAGAAAAAAGGTTTATCAAAAAAGCATAATGGAATATAAAAGTATAGCAGGGATTAAGCTGCCAGCCATTGGCATCGGAACCTGGGACATGGGCAGGGCAAAGGGCCTGGAAGGCATGGGAGAGAGGCCAGAATACTCCAACGATGAAAGCCATATCGCCGCAATTAAAGAAGCAATAAGATTTGGGATGTGGCACATCGACACCGCTGAGATGTACAGCGGCGGGCACGCAGAGGAAATTGCCGGTGCGGCAATAAAAAGAATCCCGCGCAAAAAAGTATTTGTCACAACCAAGGTTCTGCCCTCGCACCTGAAGCATGATGACCTCATAGCTTCAGCCGAGGCAAGCCTCAAGCGGCTGCAGATGGAATATGTTGACCTTTACCTCATACACTGGCTCAATTCAACATCGCAGATAAAAGAAGCCATTGCCGCCATGGATGAGCTGGTCAAAGCTGGCAAAGTGAAGCATATCGGCGTGAGCAACTTTTCTGTAAAGCAGCTTGAGCTTGCACAGTCATATACTAAAAATAAAATAGTCACTAATCAAGTTGAATACAATCTTCTGGAGCGCAGCTGCGAAGAAAAACTGCTGCCGTACTGCCAGGACAATGATATCCTTCTCACAGCTTATAGCCCGTTGGCACAGGGAAAATTGCTGAAAAACAAAGTTTTGGCTGCTGTGGCTGCAAAACACGGCAAAACTATTGCACAGGCAGCGCTTAACTGGCTTGTTTCAAGGAAAAACGTGATTGCAATACCAAAAGCGTCTTCTGTTGAACACGTGCGAGAGAATGCTGGAGCTGTCGGGTGGAAACTCACTGCTGAAGATACCGAGTTGATAAAAAAAGAATTCTAAAGCTGCCGAATTTACCAAAACGTGATGAATCAACTGAGTATATAGCCAAATTATAAATAGCTGGCTAGCCACTATAGAACCTGTCCTGAACAGGGATAAACCAGCGGGGTGATGCAGAAAGTGTTTGAAATAAGATTATTTCAGGACAACAGGCTTCACAACCGTGAAAATGACATGACCCTTTTGTGAAAATGTCACCGGAGAGGTGACAGTCTTCGTCTCTACGACGAAGAAAGGTTCAATCCAAAACGATAAGTTTTTGGTCGAGCTTTTTGCTTGCAAAAAGGTCGTAACGATGCGGCGGCGCAAAAGGCAGCAGCAATCTTGCCAAAACGCAAATGATTGCAATAACGCCTTAAGCTATTCCAAAGCGCCAGTAAGAACCGCATTGGCCGGTTGGGAGCTTGATTTCTTAAACCCTTTTTAAAGAAAACAGCCAGCAAAATGAGCTTTTGGGGCTATTTCCATACTAATACGGAAGTATTACGATATGGTATATATTTTTAAATTGCGAAAAGTTTAAATACTTCATATATCAAGAAAAGGGTTTAATTTAGTTTTTTTGGGATAAAATATCAGAAATCGGGACTAAATCCGCTCGTCTGGACAACGACCGGCTTTAATCGGACATTATCGGACAATTTGTTTGACATATCGGACAGTTTGACTGGACATCAAAACTGCTCGTTCTAGCTGGAAATATACATGACTGTAGTATTTAAACATTACTGTAACACCAACTACATAACACAAGCCATATGCTGCAGTAGATAAGTTCACGATTACGGTTGTGTATGAAACCCTTTTAGCAAAAGGGGCTTATCCAAAATAAAAAGCAAAAAAACAACAAAACTGCGAAAGCGGGGTGGATTGAAATGGACTTTATCGTACAGGACGCACTGAAGAGCGCACAGGACTTAGACGTAGCACAGGCAATGGTAGGACAGGCCAACATAAAGGTAATCGGCGCAGGCGGGGCAGGCAACAACATGGTGTCCTGGCTCTACAAGAAAGGAATAAAGGGCGCTGAGATTATAGCATGCAACACAGACAAACAGCATCTTGACTTTACTACTGCTGACAAGAAGTTCCTCATAGGAAGAGACCTTACCAGAGGACTGGGCTGCGGCGGCTACCCTGAAAAGGGAGCAGAAGCAGCAAAGGAGACAATCCAGGAAATCAAGGAAGCCCTCAAAGGGGCAGACATGGTATTTGTCTGCGCAGGCATGGGCGGCGGAACAGGAACAGGCTCTGCACCAGTCGTTGCCAAGGTGGCAAAGGAGAACGACGCAATCGTCATTGGCACAGTCACAATGCCTTTCAAGATTGAACGTGCCAGGATAGACAAGGCCGAGTTCGGCCTCCAGCAGCTCCGACAGGTTTCTGACACAGTAATCGTAATTGACAACAACAGGCTTGTCCAGATAGCAGGCAACCTGCCAATTGAACAGGCCTTCGCAGTTGCCAACGAGCTCATTGCAACAATGATAAAGGGCATCGTTGAAACAATCGCAGTGCCATCACTGGTCAACCTCGACTTTGCAGACGTCAAGGCGATCATGAGCAACGGCGGAGTTGCAGCCATCGGCGTAGGAAGCTCGGACACCAACAACAGGGTGGAAGAAGCAGTCCAAGGAGCTTTGAGCAACCCGCTCCTGGACATCAGCTACAAGGGAGCAACAGGAGCGCTCATCCACGTTTCCGGAGGGCCCGACATGACGCTCGACGAGATTAACAGGATAGGCGAGCTTGTCACCGAAACCCTTGATGAGGACGCAAACGTCATCTGGGGGGCCAGGGTAGCCGAGTCAATGAAGGGCAAGATAACTGTCATGACCATTATCACAGGCGTAAAGAGCCCGTGGATACTGGGAAGGGTTGACAAGCAGAGGGCTGCAGCCTCACTCCGCCACGGAATGGCAACCCACGTTGACGACGAGCTCGGCATCGAGATTGTCTAAGTACCAGGCGAGGACTCACATTCACCATTAGGTGAGCTTTCTTTGCCTTCATTTACCACCCCCAACAACCAACAATGAAGGCAAATAAAGGACAGCGTCCTCAAGCGCAAGCTTGGGGACCTTTTTCTTTTTTCGATTTTCACAATAACAAGCTTTTTTTTAAGAAGTAAGGGTTCTAAATGTTTTAGCTTATGCTACGCCTACATGCTCCCGCACCAGCTGCAACATTACTTCCTGTGCCTTGCCGATGAATTGGTCTCTTGCCTCTACTGGAATTTCCTGATGGCTTAAATGAAGTATCATATATGGTTGATCGCCGAACTGAGTGAAGTAAGCATTGATGAGATCAACAGGAATGCCTAAATTGCCAAGCTCTTTACCAACCCTTTCGCGCACTTCTGGCGAGCGTTCATACAGAACTCTGAAGCTCGGGCACAAATATTGTTCAACGTCGCACGTATAATGGCGCGTCCTAATCTCATTTTCTAGGTCTCCTACCGTCTTTACTTTCGTGAAAATTTCAACGGCGGCGGGTATGTTGCCCTCCGGTACACCTAATCCTGCTAGCTTTGCCTCTAAAGTTTCGTTCATGGACTAACTGACCGTATTACCCCTATATTAATCTTTCTATTTTTACCACTTTTAAGAAACAACATCGATATCGTTCGTAGCCGCAGCCACAACCTCCCAAACAGCTTTTCCTACTCTAAAAATAGTAAGATTTAAATATAAGTATGACTAAATTTAAGGTATGACTCTGATAGCGGTAAGTAAAATTGGGCCTAAGGGGCAGATAGTGCTAAAGAAGAGGCTGAGGGATGAGCTTGGGCTGAAGGAAGGGCAAATGGTAGAGGAAAAGCTGATCAAGGAAGGCATTCTTGTGACACCCATTGACGGGGAGAAGCTGATTAAATCGCTGGAAGAAACAGCAGCCATAGTCTCAGCAAAGTGGCCAAAGGGCCTTGATTCAGTGGAAGCAGTCAGACAGGAAAGAAGATACTAGGAGATGCTGCCGAATGAATTTGTTTCTAGACAGCTCTTGCATGGTTTCTTTTTTCATATTGGACGCCTATTTCAAAAAGGCAGAATATGTAATGAAAAAGATAGCCAATGGAGAAATTCATGGAATCATTTCTGTAATATCACTGGCAGAGCTTTGCGGTGCAGTGAGAAGAAGAACTGACGAAGCGGCAGCAAAGCGAGTCCAAAATGACATGGTGAAACTCATTGGGAACGAGATGATAAGCCTGATTCCAGTAAATGCCTCAGATGCCTCCTCAGCAAGCTCGCTTGCAATCTTAACAGGGCTCAGAGGGGCAGATGCCGTTATCGTTAACGCAGCGAAACAGGCTGGCTGCAAACTGTTTACTTTTGATGAGGAAATAAAGGCGCGCGCAAAGGGCGTAGTTGAGCTTTATGAGCCACAAACATTACACTAAACCTTTTTCGTGCCAACAGCCAATACTTCCCTGAACACCTTCTCGTCGTCTATCCTGACGCCCTGCCTCCTGAAGAAGTCAGCAACGTTCACGATGTCCCGCTGGAGGTACTCATAGGCATTTGGCGCCTTTGCCGGAATCATCTGTGAGACGTCAATTAGGATAGGGCGATTGTCCAGGTTGAGGATATTGAACTTTGAAAGGTCAGAGTGGACAAAGCCATAGCGGTAGAGCTTCTTTATCTGCTCAATCGTCTCCGCAAAGAACTTCTGCGGGTTCTTCGGGATGTCATCCTTTATCTTCTGGGCCGGGGACTCCTCGCCAACCTGCGTCATGACAAGAATGTTTTTCAGAAAAGCCAATGGAAGAGGAGCCCTCACGCCGGCTTCCCTGCAGGCCATAAGATTCCTGTACTCGCGCTGGCACCACGCAAAAATGACCTCGCGCTGCTTCTTCTTCAGGCTGGTGTATCTTGGGTCAGCCCCGATGTAGTCATACATCTTGTTGAAGTCAGCTGTCTCAAGGCGGTAAATCTTTACGACAACCCTGCCGCCCTCCTTACCGGCTGCAGTGAAAACATTGGCTTCCTTCCCGATTGAAAGCGGGCTCAGAGTGTCCTCGACAAAATTATCTTTTCTGCTGAGAACAAACAGGTTGCGGATTGTGAACTGGTCAAACACGTCATTAAGCGTCTTGTAGCGCTCGCGGAACTTCTTTGCCATGATTGAAGAAGTAATGTGATGGGTTTATAGAGTTTTTGGAGGGAGCATTCTGTTTTGAAAACTCAGCTCCCTTGTTACATAACCCGCTTCAGTTAGCCTAGCAGAAATATCATCTAAAGTTATCCTCTTCTGGCTGCCTTCTTTTATTGCCTGCTCCACGATAGAACTGACACTGCGCCTGAAATCTTCTACACTGGCTGTAGGCGTACAGCTTATTCCCAGAACAGCCTGGACAAGGAGGTAGGGATGGTTCTGGTTCCAGTAGTGGTCAGCCTCGACAGGCGCCCCCACAACGTACTGCCTTTCAGTTGGTTGAACAACAACACATGCGTAGGGTAGTATTATTCTCTCTTTCCATTGTTGATTTGTC
>JAHFTU010000018.1:0-3340 GCA_023269295.1 Candidatus Woesearchaeota archaeon
CAGAAGAGCACATGAAAGACTTTCCGCCAGAATGCAAGGAAGCAGGCGTGAAAACGCCAACAGAGTGCGGAGAAATCATGTTCAAGAAGTATGGCAAGCCTCCACAGTGCGAAGGGCTTGACACAAAAGAGTGCATGAAGCTGATGAGGCAGGAAAGGCCTGACGCTGCAAACTTTGCACTGCCGCCGGAATGCCAGCAGGCAGGCGCAAAAGAGCCGAGACAGTGCTTTGACATAATGACGGCAAAATTCGGATCCCCTCCTGAATGTGAAGGCTTGGATGCTGATAAGTGCTTTGCCGAGATGATGAAGCGGGGACCAGGCGGCCCAGGGGAAAGACCTCAGGGAGGAATGATGCAGGAGCCTCCAGAGTGCAAGGAAAAAGGCGTACATGGAAAAGAGTGCTTCCAGTTGATGATAAAAACTTCTGGCCCACCGCCAGGCTGTGAAAGCATCAGCGCTGACGAGTGCTTCCAGAAAATGATGAAAGAAGGCCCACAGGGCCAAAATGGCCAACTCGGAGCTGTGCACTGCGTAGGAATAAGCGAGGAAGAATGCAGGACAAAACTGCAGCAGTTCAATGGATTGCCGCCAGAATGTGCGCAGGACCCTGAAAAATGCGCAGAGGCATTTCAAAACAGAGGGCTTCCGGGGGGAATGCCTGCAGAGTGCGCAGGGCTTGAAAAAGGACAGTGCGAGCTTGTGATGATGAAGAAGTTTGCCCCGCCAGAATGCAGGGAGGTCAGCAGCAAGGAAGAATGTGAAAAGATAATGAAGGAAAAATACGCATCGCAACAAGGAGAGGGAGGTGTGCCGGGCGGCATACCAGGCGAGAAAGGCGAACACGGATTTGAAGGATTCGGCGGAGGATCTGGCGGGCCTGGAGGAGAATGCCAAGGGCTTTCACGAGAAGACTGTGAGCAAAAAATGTTTGAAAGATTTGCACCGCCAGAATGCAAAGACCGAGACAGGAGTGAGTGCGGAAAGTCTATGAGGGAAAAATTCGAACAGCAGAAGGGCGAAGAAAAAGGGTTTGAAGGAAGAGGAGCTGAAGGTGAACACCGCGAGGGCAGCGGCAGTGCACCGTCCACAAGGACACCACCAGAATGCCAAGGGCTAAGCAAGGAAGACTGCATGCAAAAGTTCAGCCAGCAAAGCGGCGAAAGAAGAGAAGTGCATGACGAGAAAGGAGAATTCCAAAAACCTGACAGCAGAGAAGCATTACCTTCAGACAAGCCTTTTTCAGGACCTCGACGAACTGAACGGGAGCCGCTGGGGGCGCCAATATCAGGAGAGCATGCCGCCAGAGGAGCTCCTTCCGAATGCCAAGGGCTTTCAGCATCAGAATGCGGCAAAACAATGGAAGAAAAATTCAGAACGCAGCAACCCCAACCTGTTACCAGTGTCACACAGACTAACATTCCACAACAGCAACAATACCCGTCTGGACAGTATCCAGCGGGATCGTACCCGCATCGAACAGGAGTGTATCCAAAAGATTATCCGCAAACAGCAGGGGATTATCCCAGAAAACAGTATCCAGAGCATCCATCTCCGGCACAACCAACTCCCCAACCAGCACAGTCAGCACTGCCGCCAACAAGCAGCAGAGACTACCCAACTGGAAGCACTGGAGGTTATCCAAGCAGTGGGAGTGGCTCCTACCCCAGCGGTTCCACAGGCGGTTCTTATCCAAGTAGCGGAGGAGAAAGCAGCAGCGGCGCCAGCGGTGGAAGCTCAGGCGGCGGCGCAGCACCAAGCACTGCAACCGCGGTAACAGGACAAATTATCAAGGCTATTCACTGGATAGGTGGCAGATAGAAAGTAATTAAAAGCCGCAGCCAATTCTTTTTTGTTATGAAAACAATCTCGATTGGAGCCGAAGCAGTAGTTTATGCCGATGATGCCCTCAGAGTTGTGGTGAAGCAGCGGCAGCCAAAGAAATACCGCGCCAAAGAGCTGGATGAAAAGCTGCGGCTCCACCGCATGAGAAGGGAGGCAAAGGTGATAGAGGCGCTGAGGCAGCTCAAAATCCCGGTCCCGAAGCTGATTAACGTGGATGAGAAGACAGCAGCGATAACTATGCAGCTCATTGAGGGGCAAAAGGTGCGGGACACTCTAAACAGAGGCAACTGCGGAAGCATTTGTGCGGAAATCGGAAAAGCAGTCGGGACAATGCACTCAAACGATATTGTACACGGCGACTTGACTACATCAAACATGATCCTCGGCAGGAACAGCAATAAGGGCAGTGCCCGCCCTTATCAACCCTCGCCTACTGACGACGGCAAAGTTTACTTTATTGATTTTGGGCTAAGCATGTTCTCTAACAAGGACGAAGACAAGGCGGTTGACCTGCACCTTTTCAGGCAGGCGCTCAACAGCTCGCACCATGAGATTGCCGGGCGCTGCTTTGCTGCAGCGATAGCGGCTTACAAGAAAGCAAACGCCGACGGCTTGAAGAATGTCCTGAAAAGGCTGGAAAAGGTAGAAGAGAGAGGAAGAAATAAAGGAAAGTAAGGAAAAGCGCGAAAAGGCTTACTGCTTCTTCACTGTAATCGGGATAACGCCCTTGTCAAACTCAAGCTTTGCAATCTCTATGGGATTATACCTCAGCTTCTTAAGGTCTTCCTCCTCAAGCTTGATAAGAAAAGGCGCGCCCATTGAAATCTGGAGAGCGCGGGCTCCTATCATCCTTGCCGTCTCATACTTGTTGTACTTGTGGGCCAAATCCCGTGATTCGGCATCAGACTCCTTTGAAGCTTTTCCTGTCATTTTTAACAACTCCTGCCAATTGCTGATGGATCTCGGCAGCAATAACTTTTATTTAAGCCTTACCGTTTGAGCTTGCTCATAAGCTCAGCTGCCTTCGCTGTTGCCAGCTCAATCATCCTGCCAACGTCATCAATTGTCACCGGCACGTCCCCGCCCTTCTGCATGGCGCATATCTTGCCATCCTGTGTCATTGCAACCGTAAGCCTTGAATCAACAACCTTCTCCTCCTCAATGGAAGGGTCAACGAACAGATAATCGCCAATCTTCATTACAGTCACGGAGAGAGGCAGCCTTGCCAGGGGAAGCTTCTTGTCAGTTATTTTCTTGTAATTAACAGCCTTCCCATCATACTCTGGGAATCTTGCGTCCTGTACAGCTGCAACAGCAGCAAGAGCGGCAGCGTCAAGCAGGTTGCCGTCAGAATTAATAGTGCAAATGTCAACAGCGACCATCCAAACCTTCTCGCCCTCTATCAGGCAAAGCTTCTTTGTGTCAATTGCCTTTGATTCCCTGAGGCCGCGGTCAACAACCCTTGCAACCTCAATGGACTCCTCATTCGGAGGGCC
>JAHFTU010000018.1:3440-10274 GCA_023269295.1 Candidatus Woesearchaeota archaeon
TGGAGCAGGGAAATCTGCCCTGTCCTCGGTATGAACGCAACCGGAACATCGGCAACATCGCCTTCCTCATACGATTCCTCAGCGTAATTGAGGTCAACAGCAGTCATTGTGCCGACCTTGCCGACAGAAACTGAAGAAACCAAATCCTTCATTGACAACCCGGCATCAGCCAGGGCAATTGCCGCTGCGCAAATGCCCGCACAGCGAGTCCCGGCATCGGTCTGCGGCAGCTCAATGAAAACATCAACCACAGCGTTTGGAAAATCCTCAAGGTTAAGCACAGGCAGCAATGCCTTCTCGGTAACCATTGAAATTTCCTTGGACCTCCTGGAACCTCCAGGCTTGACGCGGTCGCCAGCGCCGGAAAAAGGCATCATGTTGTACCTTACCCTCAATGTCCCGCGCTGCGGATTCTGAAGGAACCTCGGGAACATGTCCCTGGGGCCGTACACTGCCGCGTAAGCAACAGTGTTCCCTATCTGGAACATTGCAGAGCCGTCAGCCCTCTTGATAACTCCAGCCCGTGCAACAATGGGCCTCATCTCATCCGGCTTCCTGCCATCAACACGCTTGTCATAACCCATAAAAAATCACCTGTCTTCCGAGCTGCTTGGGCCCGGCCTTTGTGGCAGCTTCCTTACCTCTTCGTCAAGGAATGCCTTAATCCTGTCTGTGAGGCCTGAAATGTGGCTCTCGCTCTCAATCTTCCTCAAAGCAGAAACAGCCACGAGCTCCTGCTCAGGCTCGCCCTGAAGCCACACAATGCCGTTCTGGCCGACAATAATCTTGCAGCCCGTAGCGTCCTTAATCATGCTGACCATGCTGCCCTGCTTGCCAATTATCCTCGGCACCTTGTTTGGAGCGACTGTGATTATCCTGCCCTCGGGAAGCTTCCTGAGGCCCGGGCCTTTCATGCTAAGGTCAACCAGGTTCTGCGAAGTGACATTCACGATGCTGGTAACCAGGTAATCGCCAAAGGTGAAATACCTTGTGAGGTCAGCGCCCCTAGCAATGAATTCAGAAGTTGCGTCCTTCATTGAAAGCATGGCAGTGTATGCTGAGTTGATTTCAGTGCGCCAGCCGGAAATTGCAACGTCAATGACCTTGCCTATGATTACGTCTCCCCTCTTTGGAAGGTACTTGCCTGCCAGCGGAATCAGCTTGACCAGCCTTCCGTCAACGGAAAACAGGCCAAGCCGCGAAGCAACAAGCTTGTCGCCATCGCGGTAAACGCCCTCTGTCGGCAAAAAATCCATGCCAGTGGCAACTTCCTCGCCAGGCACTACAATGCTCTTATCCTGAACCAGTAATTCTCCCATTCAATTCACCATTCAATTATTTTATCGCTCTTATCGTGTTCCCACGACCTTGCTCTCAACAGCTCCCCTTGTGAGCTTGTTCAGCTCTGAATAAAGGTCCTGCTGCATGCCAGCTGGAATTTCAACAACAGCTAGCAGGCTGCCGTCGTTCTGCCACGCATCCTTCTGCAGCGTGCCGAAACTCTTCAGCACTGAATATGCCTTTGACGCGAACTGCGCCGGAATGTGAAACTCCACCTGCCGAACCTCGAACTTTATCGGCAGCACAGGCATCAGCTGCTTCACGATGTCGTGAATCTGGTCCTCGGCCTTCCTGTGCTCGTCAAACCTGACCTTGGCCTCTTCAATGGCCGCCTCAATCCTGTTAGGCGGGTGGGGAAAGCCGGTCTTCGGGTCAATGGCTGTCCTGTGGATGATGTTTATGATTGCCTTTTTCTTCTCCTCGCGAAGCCTGTCCCTGTACTCGGACGTGAGCTGGATCTCGCCTTTCTGGATTATCTGCTTTGCGACCTCAAAATGGTCGTCGGTCCTGAACACGTTTTTCATGACGTGCTCTGAAACTGCAAGGCCTTTCTTGGCATCAGCAAATACCCTGTCGTAAACAAGGACATCCCTGATGTCGCCCTGGCCCTGCTTGAACGCGATAGCCCGGTCCGGGTCAACTATGACCTCAAAATTCTCCCCGCCTGCCTTAAGCCGCGCCAGGTTATAATGGGCCTTCTCCTTCCCGAAATGCTCGGTTGACCACGCCATGTGACCCTTTTAGCGAAAATGTTGTTGGATAAACAACATTCTTCGTCTCTAAGACGAAGAAAGGTTCAATCCAAAACCTAATCCAAAACCTTAAGCCTTATCCTCCTTCTTCTTAGGGGCTGATTTCTTAATCTCCTCTATGTGCTTTTCAATCTCAGCTCTCTTAAGCTTTGTGAATCTTTTAGTTGCATGAGTGATGTAGACGCCTGCAATCCTGTCGTAATTGAAATCCTTTTCAATAACCTTGTAAAGCGCCCTAAGCCCGAGCTTGATTGCCTCGTCAAGGCTAAGGTCATCCCTGTAATCCTTCTTGAGAATTTCCTCAATCTCAGGCTCGCCCTCGCCGATGACAGTAGCCCTGTACTGGAAATAAATGCCAGTCGGGTCGGTCTCAAACAGCTTTGCGCCAGTATCGTCAATGCCTGCAATGAGTAGAGAGACGCCGAAAGGCCTCAAACCGCCGGACTGGGTGCAAAACTGCTTAAGGTTGGAAACGTCCTTGACAACAGACAGAACATCAATTGGAGAATCATAAGTAACGCGGTGCTGCTGCGCCCTCAACTGTGCGCGCTCAATCAAAACCCTCGCATCAGACAAAATGCCGGAAGCAGTTGCTGCAATGTGGTCATCAATCTGCCAAATCTTCTCAACAGCCTCAGCCACTACCAAAGTGTCAACAATGCGCTTGTCAGTAATGAAAACAATTCCGTCCTTGCACACCATGCCAATTGCCGTGCTGCCCTGCCTGACGGTCTTCTTTGCATACTCAACCTGCAAAAGCCTTCCATCAGGGCTGAACATCGTAATTGCCCTGTCATAACCCATAATCTGATGAGGCATTGGCTGCTGCATTTTCAATCACCTTTTCATTGCGGCTGCTATAAAATTAGTGCCACTGTTTGCTATAGTCACGCATATCATTTTTTCCGCTGGCCACGACCTTTTTGGCGAAAAAGCTCGACCAAAAAACTGAGCCAGTAAACGAAGAATCTAGTTCAGGTTCTTCTTCTCTCACCAGCATAGGGAACAGCACGGCACTATTTAAAGGTTTCGCAAGGCATTGCGGGAATTTTGCTCAGCTCACAGAATTAAAGTACGGGCTCTGGGCCAGAATGCCCTTATCCTGCTGCAACAAACTCGTATCAGGATAATTCCAGTGGTGACCCATTATTGTCTTGTCCCAATCCTGCGCCGTAGTGCCAACATAGAAATCAGGGTGAGGAAGCTTAAACGCGTGCCCAAGCTCGTGCCCCAAAGCTCCTATGCCAAACCCTTCAGCCTTCCCCGAAGGCAGCCACGAGTTCTGGCACGAGTCCTTTACGTTAGGAGGATTGTCAGTGCTGAAATACTTGTCAAGCACCTTGCTGCAGGATTTTTCTTTCGCAGCATAAATGCCAGCGTCCCCAAGCATCGCAAACCCTCCGCCTGTTGGGTAGCTTCTGCCACCAGCATATCCGCCACCCCCAAAAGCAGCGACCCATACCACTCTGTTTGCTGGGAACTTGTTCCAGTCGGGCTCTACAGGAAGCCCTTTACTCTTCAACTCGTCTATTATGTTTGCTTCAAAGTTGTTTTTCACGCAGCCCGGCTGGCTGTCAACGCACCAGTACCACTCGTGATTGTTGTTTCCTGTGATGACTTGCGTTTGCAACATTGTGAATGTAGCTCCTGTTTTTGTTAGATAGAACTGCCTTATTTCCTCAAACTTCTTGTTAAGGTAATTTACCATGTCCTGGTCGTTTGAATAGTCTGTTGGGAAAAATATAACCGGCTGGACCTTATAGCTATTGTCAACGGCCTTGCAGTTTCCAACTACGCAAAGCTGCCCTTGCTGGCACAAAGTGCCTTCGTCAGTCTTTCCATCGCAGTTGTTGTCCTTGCCATCACACACTTCTGCTGCCTGATCTACATTGCCAAAGCATTCCCCCCATAAATGACTGCCCTGGCACGTTTGCGTGCCCAGCCTGCACAGCCCGATATTGCTGTAACCGCAGCTCTTAGCCTGGCCCGGATTGCACTCGCACGTTATTCCATCATCAACAAGGCCATTGCAGTTGTTATCAATGCCGTCGCATACCTCTGGCGTCGGCGTGCATGTTTGCTGCTGTGGCTGCGGCGGTTGCTGCTGCGGCTGAGGGCTCGCTTGCGGTTGCGCATCAGCGCTGGGCGCCCTTGAATTTCCGCTTCTTGAAACCTTTATTTCTTCAATCGGAGCAGGCTTTTGTTTTACTGGCTCTACCAAAATACACCGGTTATTCTGGCAAACGCCTGAACTGCAATCAGAGTTGCTGCAGCATTCGTAATTCACGCAAGTTCTTTCGCTTATGTAACCGCAGCCGCAGACTATTGTGGCACACTTATTTCTTACACAGGACGCGTTCTGTGCACACTCGGCATCAGCGCAGCACTCATACCTGTTGCAAGAATTATTATAGGCATATTCGCATTCTCCACATTTAAGCTCATTGCACGAGTGGTTAAAGCAGTGCTGGGCAGGCAAGCACCCGGTATCCTCACAGCAGTTTTGCGGATTCTCGCCAGCATCCAAAAAGTGGTTGCCGCAGACAGGCTTCTCGGAAGCAAGAATTGGCAAAAGAGTAAGTACAAGCAGCATCCCTAAAAGCGCTGCCAGCACCGCAAATGTGGAAAAAACTGCAACTGGCTTCGGCATGCTAACTTTTCTGGAAGTGCGACTTTAAAAGATTTGCTGAGAAGCATCATGCTACTGAGAAGGGATAAATCATAACAAACTTTAAAAATACAGGATGTCGGAGAAAACAGAAAGTGCAAAGTTTGGTGAATCTTAAATGCCTTTGAGCGGGATGCTGACGTGCGGGAACTGCGGCGCAAGGTCGCAAATGAACACGATGCGCTACAACCTGAGCGGAAGCAAGCTCATCTGCCCGAACTGCATTGAAAAGGAAAGAAGCGGCATCAAGCCCGGAACAACGCATTCAAGGTCTGCCAGGCTCCGGCAGGAACAAATGATGCAGAAGACAGCCGCGACAATGCCTGCCGGGACACAGGAAAGCGGCAATCACACAGGGGCTTCCGGTGGGGAGGGCATGGCAAAATACGTCTGCCGAAGCTGCCATTTCAAGTTCTCAAGAAAAAAAGACATGGACGTAAACGCATGCCCGTACTGCGGAAGGGACGCAGTATCGCCTGCCTATGAGGGCAAGGCGCAGGACCTTATTGAAGAATCAACCCAGATGGAAGACATGAGGTTCTAATAATTCTTTTGGGAATATTTCTCTTGTTTTTTATTATGAAAATCGAAACTAATTTAAACCGCAGCCACAAATACTAGCGCATGCGACAAAAAACTGACCTGAATCCTGAACTGCAGGAGATAAAGCGGTTGAGGAAGAAGCACAACCTCACACAAACGCAGCTGGCAAAGCTGGCAGGAGTCTCACAGTCGCTGATTGCAAAGATAGAAGCATGCACGGTTGACCCGACATTCAGCCACGTCAGGAGGATACTGGAAGTCCTGCACAGCATGGAAATGGAAAAAGAGCCGAAAGCCGAGCAGCTGATAACGCACAAGATAATAGTTGTCGGGAAAAACGAGCCGCTTTCCAAAGCCATAAGGGAAATGAAAAATTACGGCATATCACAGCTGCCTGTAACTGAAGGCGGCAGGGTGACCGGGCTTGTGTCCGAGACAACTATCATAGAAAAGCTTGCCGAAGGAAAGAATCCGTCAAAACTCCAGGTAAAAGACGTCATGGAAGATGCGCCGCCAGTGGTAACTAAGACAATGCCGCTGTCCGCTGTGACAGAATTGCTAAGGCACTCATCCCTGATAATTGTTGCAGAAAACGGCAGACCGAAAGGAGTAATAACGAAGTCAGACATACTGAAAAGAATCACCTGAAGGATGCTTCGCCAGCAACAGTAATTTTAGAAAGCGAAGACTGTCCTATGCCTGCACTGCTGAAGAGCTCAAGATATTTTTGCCTGCTGATTTTCTTATTGAGGGCATTGCCCAGAGCTGCAGTTGCAATTACGTCGGCAGCAACACCATCTGCAGATGCTGCGCAGAAATTTGTTTCAACGCTCCTGCTGTTAACCGCTGATTTGAAGCCGTCAACCACAGACAAATTCGGGCGGATGACTTTCAGAAGTTCAGCGACCGCAGCAAACCTTTTTAGCGAAAAAGGTTTATCAAAAAACGGTAGCCGGGCCTTGTCGTTCTTTATCGCTGCTGCGCCGCTGCTGATAACGCCGCCCACTGCAATGTTGGCAACTGCCCCTGAAAACCTGCTTCCGGTAAGTTTTGGGACAGCCAGTGAGATCCTGAAATCAGAGTTGATGACAGTTTTGGCAACGCGCAACGAAAGGTTGCTGGTAAGACGCATCGCGACAAACTCATCCCTGTTGAGATCAACAAATTTGAGGCCGTAATCCTCGGCAAGCTCATGCAGCCCTGCCCTGTGGAATACTGGCTGGACTGCCGCACCATTGTAAAGCCCTTCGGCTATCGTGATTTTTTTGTTGGTGTAATTCAGAACAAAGTCCAGGACAGCCTTCACAGCATCAGCTGAAGCCGACATTCCCTGCTTTGTGAGGAAAAAGTCGGGCTTGATTACAATACGCATGCTGTTAGAAAGCTTCTCAGCAACAGAACCCTCAATCAGCTCCAGGGCCTTTGTTACGCCGTCGTACCTGACATGGGATGCGGCGACGCCAACAATGGACTTTTGCTTCTTAGGCATACTGCAAATTCCGCTTTTTGAGTTATAAAAAGGTTGCTAAA
>JAHFTU010000018.1:10374-15611 GCA_023269295.1 Candidatus Woesearchaeota archaeon
AAGCAATATTCCTGACCTTCCCGAAGTGGTAGACCTGGTCGCCAACAACAAAAACCTCAAAGCTACTGAGATTCTGCTGCATGAACGGGCTGATGAACTTTTCCTTCAGGATGTCGGTGCCTATCGTTATCTGGTTGAATGACGGCATCACAATCATTTTCTTGCTCTTCCACTTGCCCACGACAAAGCACTTGTAAAGCTCGCTCCTTGCTCCATCCCTCAATGAAACAGCAGGGTGCTCGTTGCCAACAATAACGACTTTTGACTTTTCAAATTCTTTGCTTGCGTGAACTTCGTGGCCGTGGCAGATGAACTTGTCGTTGATTGCGATGTTTTCCACAACAACAATGCCCCTTTTCCTCGCAATCGGAGCCAGCTTAATGTCATGGTTGCCCTTGATGAGGATGACCTGCCCGGCGTGCTCCAGCAGGAAGTCAATGAACTTCAGGATTTCACGCCACTCCTGGTCTGAAATGGTGCCAAAGTCGTGCTTAAGGTCGCCGTTAACAACAACTGCCTCCAGCTTTTCTTTTTTAAGCCCTTTTATTCGCTGCTGCAACAGGGAGAAGATTTTTTCCAATCTGCTTATTGTGTCCTTGAACTGGAAGCGCGGCATAAAAACGCCGTGCTTTGCCATTGCCTCCTCGTAGCCAAGGTGAACGTCCCCGATTACCATGATGTTTTCCTTTTTCAGGTAAAGGGCGAGGTCGGCTGTTTCAATTCCCGGAAGCGCCTCAATCATATCCATAGCAGCCAGAAAATCAGAAGGGTATAAATTGGTTGCTGAAAAGCGTAAAGTATATAAATAACCAATATTTTGGGTTATATGAACCAATAAGGTGGTTATTGTGATTACAGAAAAACAGCTTAAAATTTTTGAAGTGCTTGCAAGGCAGCCCTTTGCAGAATTTACCAGGAAGCAAATCAAGCACGAATCAAAAGAAAAATCAAACAATGCCCTGGCTTTGGCAATAAAAAGATTCAAGAAAGAAGAAGTGCTACTTGAGAAGAAAGTCGGCAAATCCGGATTATTAACCCTTAACCTGAATAATGATTTAACTTTTTACTACGTATCTTTAGCGAATGAACGGAGAATTGAAAAAGCAGCTAAAACGGCAATAAAAAGATTGAAAGAAGAAATTGGCCCAATAACGCACTTTTATTCTCTGGTAATATTCGGCTCCTATGCAATACACGAACAAAAAGAGACATCTGACCTTGACATTGCTGTGTTTATTGAAACCGAAGGAAAAAGAAAACAGATTGAGGCAGTAATCAACAGCACCAAATTAAAGATACTTGCTGAAGTGGATGCCCATGTAATCCCAAAAGCAGAATTCATTGAAATGCTAACCAATGATGAGGAAAATCTTGGAAAACAGATAGCAAGAAAGCATCTTGCTGTCCATAACAACCAGATATTTTACGGGCTTGTCAAGGAGGGGATGAAACACGGATTCCATATTTAAGCTGTATCTGCAAAGAGCGCAAAACGAGCTCAACCTGTCAATGATTGTAATGAAAATCAGCGACGACAAAGAACTGCAGTTATCCGCATTCAACATGAAAGAAGACACTTATTACAGCGCAACAATATCACACGCTTATTATTGCATATTCTACGCTGCGAAGGCCTATCTTTTGGCAAAAGGCATCAAAACAGAGCCTCCGGAGGAGCACAAGAAGACATTTGAAGAATTTTCAAAGCTTGTTGAAAAAGGGATTGTTGATGTTGAACTATTGAAGATTTACGAAAAAATGCTTGTCAGGGCAGATACCCTCCTGCACATATTCGAGCTTGAGAAAGGAAAGCGGGGAAAATTCACTTACAGAAGAATACCACAGGCAAACAGGGAGCCGGCAAAAGAAAGCATAGACAATGCGCAATTCTTCTTCAAGAATGTTTATGGCTTGTGCGAAAAGATTACTGGAGAATAGCCGACAATTACCCGAAGCTTTCCGGCAACTCCATCTCGCCAAGGGAGCACCGCTGGCAGATTGTGCCATCCAAGCTAAGGCCCTTGAGCTTGAGCACCTTGAACGGCCTGCCGCAGTTGGCGCAAGTTATGGTAACCTGCTCCAATGTAGGAACCTCATCGGCAGCCCTCTGGCCGCTAACAGGCGCGGCTGGCTTAGGCCTCCTTATTAACTGAGGCTTCCTGGCTTTTACCTTCCTAGACTTCTTAGATGCCCTTTTAGAAACTGACATTTTTCTCACAGATGATTTAGACGACTTGCGCACCTTACGAGCCAGCTTGCGTGGCCTCCCACGTCGACTTGCGTCGACGGGGCCCAGTCGAGTTCGCCTCGACTTGGGCTTGCCAGAACGGGCAGCACTTCCCTTTTTAGCCTTGCCGTGCTTCTTCATAACGCAAAGCTTTTTGCCCCTGCCGAATTTAAATAGTTTTTGCTTTCTCGCCTATCTTCGCCAGCACCTTCTGGTGCATCCTCTTGAGGAACTCCTGCTTATCCTCAATGCGCATCACGTCGGTGTGGGCTTCCAGGACTATGTTAAATGCAAAGGGCGAGGGCATTGGCGTGCTTATTGCCTTGACTTTAATCTTGCCGTCTTCAACAAGCTTGAGCACGGTTGCGGCTGCGGGAAGGTCCATCAGGTCCTCAAGCACCTCCCTTCGGGCTTCCTTGAGGATGCTGAAGTCAGGGCTGATGCGCCGGACAGCATTAATTAATATCTGCGAGGATACCTGCTGCCTACCAACGCGCCTGGTGTGGCCCTTGTACTCGCGCAGAATCATCAAAGCCCTAGCGGCGCAGTGGCGGAATCGCCTGCGCAGGATTTCAGTGCGCTCAAGGGCTGCCGAGAGAACCTGCAGAAGCTTGTCAGACTTAAGCAACTTCAGCGGCGCTGCCGCGTTAAACGGCTTCTCATAAGCAACGTAAAAGCCGTTGTCTGTGATGCCCACCTCAACGTCGCGGTGCTGGGTCCGTGAAATGGCAAAAGCAACTGCCCGTGAAAGGCAGTCATTCACCCTCCTGCCAAATATGGAGTGAAAAACAGCGTAATGGCGCCTATCCTCAGCATAGGTCTCAACAATAATCTTCTTGTCGTGCGGAATCTCGGCAAAAAGAAACTGCTCCCTGAAATAATCGTAGATTGACTGCGCTGAATTGGCATCAACATAGAGGTAGGTGTTAATGAAGTCCAGAATCTCCTCCCGGCTGCGGTTGTGGTTGAACTTTTCCTCCATCAATCTTCGGAACCTGCCAATGCTCGAAGCAAGGTCATAGCTCAGCGGCAGCATCTCGGAAAACCACGACGGGATGGTTGGGGGGCGGTCCACAGAAGAGTTAACGTAGGCAACCATGCCCTTTGCATGGCCAAACTGGTACTTGTCGCCACCCAGCACGAACACGTCGCTCTTCTTGAGCCGCTCAAGGAAAGATTCGTCAATCTTGCCCACAACCTGCTCAGTGCCTGAAATTTTTACTGTAACGAAAGTTTCATCAGGAATTGTGCCAATGTTTGTCATGTAAATAACCCGGCTCATTTTGCCTCTTCTTCCAATCATGCCGGTTGACTCATCGTACCATATCTTTGCGTAAATGTGCCTGTCTTCCAGCGAGATGTACTTGCCACTCAGGTAATCAAGGACGTCCTTGAAATCATTGAAGCTCAGATTACAATAGCAGTAGCTGCTGCGAATCATATTGAACAAATCATTAATGCCAATCTGATCAGCAATAGCTATGCCAAAAATCTGCTGCGCAAGCACGTCAAGGCAGTTTGTCGGCAGGTGGATGCGGTCAATCTCCCGCTCTATTGCTGACTTGAGCAGCACAGCGCACTCCACAAGGTCATCACGGTCAAGAACAATAATCCTGCCTGTTGATGTCTCGTGAAGCTTGTGGCCGCTCCTGCCAATCCTCTGGATTGCCCTCGCAACTGATTTAGGGCTGCCAAGAAGAATAACGAGGTCAATGTAGCCGATGTCAATGCCAAGCTCAAGGCTCGTGGAACTCACAACGCACTTCAACTTGCCTAAGCGCAGGGCGCTTTCAATACCATAACGGTAGCCCTTGCTCAGCGAGCCGTGATGGGCGCCGATGGTCTGCTCTGCTGTTGCATAGTTCTTTGGGAACTTCTCCTTGAGATGGTTAATCACCCTCTCAGTTGCCGAGCGTGTGTTTGTAAAAATAAGGGTAGTACGGTGCTGCTGGATAAGGCCGTCAATGAGGGTGTACATCGCATCGCGCATGGACGCCTGGCTGGCATCAATCAGGTCAGGAACCGGGCTGATGACCTTAAGGTCCATCTTCTTGACAAACTGCACATCACAGATTTTACAGTTGCGGTATTCCCCGCTGCCGACGTCAGCGATTCCAACAAGGAACTTGGCAATTTCCTCCAGCGGGGCGATTGTCGCAGACAGCCCGATGCGGGTCATGGCGGGGGAAAGCCGCTGCAGCCGCTCCAGGCTAAGGGAAAGATGGACTCCCCTCTTATTTTCCGCAAGGGCGTGAATCTCGTCAACAATGCACCAGTCCACGCTTTTCAGGTGCCCGACAAACTTCGAGGAAGAAAGGACAATCGCAAGGGATTCGGGCGTGGTGATTAGGATGTGCGGCGGCTTTCTGAGCATCTTTGACTTTTCAGCTGGCGTGGTGTCGCCTGTCCTCACCGCAACGCGAATGCCCAGCTTCTTCCCTGCAAGTTTCTCAATTTCCTCCAGCGGCTCCTTAAGGTTCTTGCTGATATCATTGTTCAGGGCTTTCAACGGAGAAACGTACACGCAGTAAATCCTGTCTTCAAGGATGCCCTTCTGGCTGCAGTCAACCAGCTCATTAAGGATGGAAAGGAAAGCTGTCAGGGTCTTTGTCGCGCCTGTAGGCGCAGAAACAAGGATGTTGCTGCGGCTGTGAATCTCCATCACGCCAAAAAGCTGCGGCAGGCTGAATGCCTTGAAGCGCGAAAAAAACCACTGCTTCACAAGAGGGTTCAGCACGCGCATTATCTCATCTGGCGTGTTCGGGGTTTCCTTTCTCACGATTTCTCCACTTTCAACTGCTGCCACAACCATAAGCTTCGTGGATAGAAAGAGGATTTAAAAGGGTTATCCCAGCTTATCTAAACTGCTTTTCCTTGGTCATGTCCCTGAGGAACTTCTTTGTTTCAGGGCTGTCCCTGCTGAGGGTTTTTGGCTGAGCCGGCTGCCTCGCCATCTGCTGCCTGCGCTTCTCCTCAATAATGCGCCTGATTCTATCTTCTTCAAGCGTTT
>JAHFTU010000085.1 GCA_023269295.1 Candidatus Woesearchaeota archaeon
TTTGCAAACGGATACGTTGATGGGCTTATGGCTAGGCTTGTTGCTTCTGATCCTAACCTGAATTTTATCAGGCAGAACGCGCTTTCCAGACTCATTCCTAACTACCCTAAAGAGAAACAAGGACCTATCCGATTTGAGACTTCTATTTTAAGGCCATAATTGGTTTTCCTATGAAGCTTGAGATTATATTGAGAAATTTTGCAATTGGGGCGACTTACCTTACGCTGAGCGCCATTGCTTGCAATGGTGGTGCCACACCAACTGCACCATCAATGACAGCTACGCCTTCTCCTACTGCTGCAGCTGCCAGCCCAACTCCGACTCTGCAGTATAACGCTCCTACCAGTACACCAACTGCGACAGCCACTCCCACTTCGCAGCCGCCAACAGCAACTGTAACTCCTTCACCAACGCCGACGGCAACGCCAATCGCAAGTTACACAGACGAGCAACTCAGACAGAAACTCTCAGGGTTGGTGGAAATACTGAGGGCAAATGAACCGGTGCTGGATGCTAATGGGAATGACTATAAGGGCTATGTTGGAAAAATTACGGACGCACTTGATGCGGGGTACTTTTTGTTTACCGGAAGAACCCTGCAGCAGGATAGAATCAGCATTTTGCCTCTTGTAAAGAAAGACTACGATGCATTCATTGACAAACTACCATATACAAACGAACTAAAAGCGGACATGAAGGAAAACTTCGGTGGCTTTGCGTGGGACGCTCTTAATCTAAAAACCGGTAAGCACGACTATTTTCTTGTCATTAGAGGAGACTTTCCCGCCAGCAGCGTATTCTGGATAGGAACACGTGAAGTTGAGCAACCTCTTACTAACAGACTCGATCCGACTATAAGAAATACAACTATTGGATCTTTGGCACTGGGTGAAGCACGTGAAGATATCGTTTCCAAAGGCATTTATAGAGCGCTTGAGGAATTCACCGGGAAAAACTTCACTAATTACGGCTCAAATGAGAAGAACATAGGTTACGTCATGAAAAGATTAAGCGACTATCAAAAAACTTTGGAACAGGGGTTAACGTTTCAAAACTTTTCTGTAACAGGGATTATAATAACTTGGGCAACTGCTCAAGAGATGGGTCTGCTCAAAGATGGACAACACGTTACTCCAAAAGACGATTACGCTTTATTTAAAACAATGGTAATGGGTGACGATGCTGCGCAGACGTATGTTGATGGTATTTTGAGCCGTGTTGATCCTTCTTTGGACTTTATCAGGAAGAATGCGCTTTCTAGGCTTATTCCAGATTACCCTGCTGAGAAAGAAGGACCAGCAAGTATAGAAACCGCAGTATTGAGACCCTAAGTGGTCTAATTCTATGACTCTTGAAAGCTTGTTGCGGAACGCTGTGAATCCTGTTGTGGTATTATGACTGCGGTAACTGCGCACCTCCGCCGGGATGCACTCCTCAAGCTTCTTGCTCTGCCTTGGGCTGCGGCAAAACGGACAAATGCGGAACATACTGCGGCGACTGCCCGCCAATCAGCACTGACCCGTGCGCTGGAGTAAGCGACCCTGACAAGAGCCAGGCGTGCTGCGAAAGCAAAGGATTCGCATGGGCAAAGAGCGGAGAAACAAGGTCTTTCGGCGGATTTAGGAAGATGTCGGTGTTAAGCATGTTGATGGCGGCAATTACGTCCTTCTGGCTGCACATTTCTGTAAGCATACTAAGCAAATGTGACGTAAATTCTTCTCGTACTTCAGATTGGATTTTTTTGGGGTTTTCCTTAAGGATGTAAGCCCACTTTTCAAATCCTTCCAATTTGAGTACGCTCTTTCTTCGCTTAACCATTTGTATCAACCTTTGCCAATCAAACCTTGCAGCCATAAAACACCTGATATGTAATCCCATTTCTTGAAATTGCCAGTTATCACGCTACCCAAAGCGTAAATCCAGAGCTCAAGAGACCCTTTGCCGAAAATGGCAACTTTTGTTTTGAAAACCCTGTTTGGCCCGAACTCAATGATGTCAATTACCTGCCCCTGGAACATATAATCATCAGGATATGCCGACTCACTTTTTAGCGATGCTGGCAGAATGGCACACATCTTGTCAACGGCAAATTTTTCTTTCTTACCCACAATTCCTTCATTAGCCTTGGTAACACGGTATGCAAAAGCACCAAGTTTTACCTTCAGCTTTGAGCCAGCAGCGTACTTACCCTTGTTCTTATAGTAGTCAAGGGCGAAAAAGCTAAGAGTTGCATCCCCTGTGTTAGCAGTAACCCAGGCTTCCAGGGCATTCTTCCATTGATCAACACTTTTTACTATTGTTTCATACTTGGTTGTGTTAGTGTTAATCGGATACCCAGTATATAATTGGCCATTAACGACCAATGAAAGAACATCAAGAGAAGCATTCACTCCCTTTATTCCAACATTGGCAGAAGTCTTGCCAAAGGCTGGCGTTTCTACCTTCAGGTCTTCCTTCTTGTCAGGCTCGCCTGCAGCCATCATTACAAGCCCCTCGACCAGTTTCATATTGCCAAGTGCAGCCTCAAAATGCGAACCGTGGCCGCCTGAGGGCGCTTCATTACTAACAGACTTAGATTCCCTGCTCTTCTTAAACTTGTCAAAAATTCCCATCAGTTCACCTTCCCAGTTTAACGTTCGTACAAAACTTTCCTTAATTCACGCTGCATTGCCATTGAGGTATCAAAAGGATACCTGGTCAATACTAGCAAAAAGGAGCCATCCCGCAAGGTTTCTGCCTTATATGCCTTGATGACTTCGTTCTTGAGAGGGTCATTTATACTAGACGAAACTCGCGTAAGCTTTTCTTTTCCAATGGCCTTTACAATGTCTGGATTGAATATGTTAAGCCAGGAAACAAAATCAGGCCTTTCAATTTCATCCTGCATTTCTGCGCTGTAGCTATAAACTGCAAGAGTCCCGTAAGCCCTGTCAGCTTTTAACTCAGAATACAAGTGAGTAGCTGTATTGATAAAAAAATCTGTAAAAGAAGGGTTATTCCCGAAATTAACTGGTTCGCTTACGAGAGTTAATTGACTCTGGTAATCCAGACTTAAACCACTGTTGCGGCCATGAAGAAAGCTTATTCTACCTCCTTGTGATAGTCTTTCAACAGCCTCATCAAGAGAAGCTTTTACTTCGTCGCCTTTGACCCAAAAACTTAAGTATTTACAATCTCTGGCTAGGAGCCACTTGGCTACTTTTGCAAAAAAGTCTTTATCAATTTTTGCTTTTGCGTTTTCGAAATATACATAATAGGGGTCACTCATTTTATCACCTCGACTAAAACTCCTTTAGTTGTTTCCAGCCAAGTTTTCATCTCGGCTTCAACACTGCCCTTGAATACAATTGTTATTTTACTGTTTAAACCGTTTGCTTGCTGAAATGCCTTAAATTTGCTTATTTTTTCACCCAAGTCACCTTTGAGCTTGAGATACAGAGCACTTCCTGAAGGATTTTTTATCCAATCATGAACTTTCGCTTCGTAAATGTCACCGTTTTTTAGATAGGAGTCTATTTCGCTTGGAGTGAAACCTTCTGGTTTTATCTCTTTACTGATCTCCTCAAGTTCTTTGCCAGACCTCTTTAAATTTGCAGCCATCTCAGCCTCAAACTCAAATCCTTCATTTGTAGCTGTTGTTATGCTGCTAGCCAGCTTATGCACGCCTTTTACGTCAGCAACCTCTGCTATGTCATCGCTAACTTTTGCGCTCATTTTTGCAACATTTTTGAAGAACGCCAGTTTTTCTGCATCCGTTGCTCCTGGAGCGATATTGCTGATTTGCTCAACCCGCTTTAGAATCTTACTTGCTCCTGTTCCCAAATCTTCAACATCGTTAACAGTCTTAATTGCTGCTGACAAATCAGAGGTGCTAAATGATTTAGAGACTTTTTCCACCGCATCACCAAACCCTTTCTTGCCCAAAAACCCTACAGCTTTTTCCTTTGTTAACTTGTCCAGCAGCTCTTTAGGCATCGCATTGCTTATCCTTCTCAGGTTACTTATCCTTTCAGCATCGCCAATGCCGAGAAAGCCTTTGGAAACAACCTCATCAACGCCACCGGCACCCCACTGCCCAACAAGACTCGACTCCTTGGCAACAAGCTCTGGAGTCGTCTCGGACAGCTTCAGCGTCTCCCTTCCAAGCTTCGTATTCAAAAGGTTGCCGACCGCAGCATCAATATCAGGAACCTTCCCTTTTAGCGCCACTGCAAGATCGTCAACGTGCTTGCCAGCAACATTCGCCTCCACCTCGCTAAGCTCGCTTCCCCACTTCTCATTTAATTTCATTATCCTTGCCAAGCCGTTCTTCTCACTATCGGTCCACTTTGCTATATTCTCCACGTACTTGAGCTTGCTTATGGCTTCACCAGCCTTATCCCCAAACTTTGCCGCAAGATTAGCAATACTTTCAGCCAGCTCAAAGGTTCCGCCAGTCAGCTTCTCAAGCTTGCCTGCCTTAACAGCGGTTACTGCAGCTTTTATCTCACCAGCACCAACGAAAAAAGAAGCAACCACAGTCAGGATGTAGCCGGTTATGTAGCCCTTAAGGAAACCCACCTGAAACTGCAAATACGCATCCTTGTTGTACGCGCGACCCTCACGGAAAATATTCACGCCGTTGCCCTTCTCAAGCACATCCTTGACCATTGAATGGACTGCTGAAGAGAAAATATCGCCCTTGTTATTGTAAGTGCTAACAACACCCTTGACGAGGCCGCCTATCCCACCGGTTATCGAGCTTTCAATCTTGCCAAACCTGCCAGTTACCGTGTTGAAGGTGACAAATGCTGCCGCTTTAAAAAGCCCTGCAACAATCTTTCCAACTAAAACCGGCAAATCAATAACAAAGCCCTTGCCAATATCTACCACGCTCTTGCCTCCCCCATAAAGCATCCCCACCAAAAGACCGAGGCAAGCTCCACTTGCACTAATAATCGCTGTAGTGCCTGTTTCTTTATCAGTAACCACCAAAAGCAGCCCGCCTGATGTCACAACCCCATCAACGTAATCCGCGTGCTTCATAGCTTCCTCAAAGGTTACATTCGTGCCAACCTCAACCACGCCATCAACCTTCGCAGAAGCCAATGCAGAAGCAATAACGTAAGGCTTTGCCTCAACATCAGCACTCGTTACCGAAGTAACATTAAGAGCCATCACAACAGCCCTATGCGCCTGAATAAGATCATCCCCGCTCTTGCCATTCTTCCAATCTATGATAACCTTGGCCAAAGCGGTCATGCAGCCGCCAGTTGTGTCGGTTATTGAGGCATCCCAAGTAACCGAATTAAAGTTGCTATTCGCATCCTTCGGGTCAGTGCCCAGAAGGCTTTCATCAGCATCCAAATAGCCATCACCATCATAATCACCGGCAGGGTTGCAGCCGCAGCTGAAGCTCCTGTACACCGAGCCGGTAACCTGAATAGTCTTGGAATCGCAGAAATCATTATTAGGGCACTCCACCTTAACCTCGCGGCCGCCATAAGCCGCTTCAAAAATAGCC
>JAHFTU010000086.1 GCA_023269295.1 Candidatus Woesearchaeota archaeon
TTTTGACTACAATAAGGTCAAAGGGCTCTATCCTTTCATAAGTTGTGAACCTTTTGCTGCAGCGCAGGCACTCCCTTCTCCTTCTGGTGGCCTCGTTGGCTTCCCTTTTGTCAACTACCTTATGGTCTTCATTGTCGCAGTAGGGGCAGTTCATTTTGTTTCAACTCGTTTTTGGATTGAACCTTTTTTCAAAAGGGTCATGGGGCAGTTCATTTTTGCAGTGGTTCCAGGCAACAGTTGGGGCTCAGATAAGAAGTCTCGCTTTGTTCGCTGTTGCTTTTTTTGTTCCCGTGTTCCCAGAAATTGTACTTCGGGTTTTCCTCAGCAACATTGCTTAGCTTGTTTTCCACCCTTGCCAGGACGTGGAACAGTGATGACAGCCTGTTGGAGTATTTTAGCAGCAGCGGATTGATTTCAGTTTCCTTTGAAAGCCTGACCAGCTGCCTCTCTGCCCTCCGGGCTACTGTCCTTGCGAGGTGCAGCAGTGCAGCTTCACGGTTTCCTCCAGGAAGGACAAATGACCTTTGCGGCTCAATGTACTTCTCGGCTTCTGCTATCATTCCTTCTACTCGCTGGACGTGCTTTTCTGTTATGCGCGGCATGTTTTGGACTGCTGCTGCGAGCTCTGCGCAGGCAGTGTGCAGGTCGTCCTGCACTGTTTTAAGCGCTTTTATTGTTTCGGCAGAATCAGAAAATGATATGACAACGCCGACTGTTGCGTTTAGCTCGTCAAAGCCTCCCAGCGCCTCTATCCTGGCGTCATCCTTGTTTATGCCGCACCTTCCGATGATTGATGTCGTTCCTTTGTCGCCGGTACCTGTGTAGTGTGCCATTTTACAGACAGATGCCCCACCCGCAGCCTTCCTCATCCTTGCAGGTGTAGCAGGTTCCTTCTTTTTTGATTTCTTTCTCAACAGGCCCGCCGCAGCTTGAGCATTCAGTGAACTCTTTCATCATGACCCTTTTAGCGAAAAGCCCAAATCGACAGCGGTCGATTGGGCCCAGTCGTCGCAACGACTTGGGGTTCAATCCAAAAACGGTGTTATATTTCGCACTTGCTGAACCCGCAGTCTGAGTTGAGGCAGGAGTGGCAGCCGTTTTCTATTTTGAGCGTCTTTTTCTTGCACGACGGGCACATGCTCAGCTTCATGTCAGAGGCAGTTAGCTCGCTGTCGTGCGATTTAATCTCCATAGTTGTTGCTGCAACCGGGCTTTCGCTTCTCACTGAAATTTCTTCAGCTAGCGCCGCTGTTTTTGAGAACACATACCTTCCCTCGTCCTTTTTCAGCTGGCCTGTCCTTACAGCACTGTAGACTGTGGTTAGCCTTCCGCTTGGAAGTGCTATGACGTCATCGCCTCTCATGAGCTTCTGCTCGCCGTCAACTTCCACGTCGTAGGGCTCTTCCCTTATCTTTTGCCACTCTGTTTTTTGCGTTCCGGTGCTCAGTATCGGGTAGCGCGAGCCCTCCCTGTAGATGGTTATGCCCTTTAGGCCGTGCTTCCAGGCATCAAGGTAAATGTTTGATATTGTTTCAGGGTCTATGTCCTCGGGTAGGTTAACTGTTGATGATATGCTGTGGTCAATGTACCTTTGCCAGAGTCCCTGCACAATTATCCTTTTGCTTGGGTCTATGAAGTGCGCTGTCCTGAAGAAGTGTGCAGGCAGTATGCGCTTTAGTTCTTCAGCGTCTGAGCATTTCTGCGCTTCCTTCTGCAGGTTCTTCATCTGTATGTATGCGTCAATGGTTGAGTGGAAGACCTTGAACATCTGGTTTCCAAACGACTCTGACCTTCTTGTGTAGTAGAGTGCGAACACCGGCTCGATGCCTCCGCTTACGCCGATGAAGTTCTTGTCGCCGTGCTTGTAGCCGAGCACGATGTTTGATATGGTGCCTGTCGGCGCTATTGAGAGTATGGCAATGTTCCTGAGGCCTTTCTTCCTTATGAGCTCTTTTGTTTCGTTGGTGAGCATCTCCTGGAAGAACCGGCCTTTGGTGTAGGCTTCGTACTCAAATATTGTTGATGGAGATTTTTCCTCGGCAAGGTTTGCTGATGCCTGGTATGCTATGTTTGCAAACAGCTTTGCAGCTTCCTCAAGTATCTTTGCGCCTTCCTCGCTGTCATAGCCGACTGCGAGCTGGTTTAGCATGTCTGCTATGCCCATCACGCCCAGCCCCAGCCTTCGTGTTTCATAGGCTGCCTTTCGCTGCTTCTCAAGCGGGTTCAGGAGCTCATTCCACGTGACAACGTTGTCAAGGAACCTTACGGTGAGCGCGGTTATTTCGTTTATGCTTTCCCAGTCAACCTCTGCCTTGTCTGTGTATCCTTCCTTTACAAACCTTGACAGGTTTATTGACGCGAGGTTGCAGGCGCCTCCATCTTCAAGTGGGACTTCGCCGCAGTTATGCACTACTATGCCGTTGGCTATGAAGGAGTGCGTTATAGGTTCCTGCAAGTCATAAACTTCCAGCACTCCGTTATTTGTCACGTCAGTAATTTTGTCAAATGCGCTTATGCCGTTATTGCTAATGAAAACTTTATGATTCATTGTAAGCTTGCCAGCTTCAACCCATCCCTCTATTGTCCTTACTTTATGGTCTGGGGTACATACCAATTCTAAGCCTTTTCTTGTTCTGACTCTCACTGTGTCTTTTTCTCCTGTTTTGATTGCAGCAGTTATGGGAAGTAATAGTTTGCCCTGCAGTACCAGACCATTGCTTGGCAGCATTCGCGCATCTACTGCTACATTTAATCCTTCAGCGCTATATTTCTCCGCAATTTCTTTAATAGTCATGACCCCTCTGTCAGTTTCTATTTTGGTATCTGCAGCAACGCATGGATTTGTGCTCGCTATCGGTCTGCCAACATAGTTTGATGGCGAGTATTTTGTCATGGTTGACCAGAATATGAGGCCTGGCTCAGCGGTCCTGTAGTTTCCCTCAATGAAGGCGTTCCATATTGTCCTTGCCTTCACTACCCTTTTTATTTCGCCGGTTTCCCTGGCGTTGTAGTAGAGCATGAAGTCGCCTGCATACTTTATCGCGAGGTCATACTCTGAGTTCCTGTCCGGAACTACATAGTCGCCAAACATGTCCCTCCTTGTTGCTTCAGTGAGGTCGCTTTCGCTCAGCTGTTGCGTTCCATGCGTGGCCAGGAATGCGTTTAGCTCGTTGATTGTTTCAAAAGATTTCAGCAGCGTGTATTTCTCTATCGGCTTTGCTGGTATGCTGTAGGAGTAGTGCATGGCTCCCCCCTGCATGATGCCAAGGCCTGACACGCTTTTGTCTTTGAGGTAGACAAGGATTTTTTCTGTGCCGTACTTGTTTTGTTCCTCAACTGCCTGCATGAACTCGTCAGTCACTTTGAGGCTGATGTTTGCAAACCTGACCTGCGTGTTTTCCCTTACCTGCTGTTCTATCTCTCTCAGCTGCTTCTCGTCAAACTTGCCTGACCATTTGCACTGCTCAACTATCTGGCTTGTTACCCAGTTTGGTATTTTCTTTACGTTGATGAAGTAAGGGCTATCCGGGTGCTTTATGTCAATCGTCAGCATGAGCGCCCCCCTCCTGCCTGACTGCCCGATAAGGCCTGTAGTCAGTGAGAATAGCTCCATAAATGAGACGCTTCCTGTTGAAGTGTCTGCAGCGTTATGGACTACTGAGCCCCTTGGCCGCAGCCCTGAAATGTCCACTCCTATTCCTCCGCCGTAGGAGTATGTCCTTGCGCATTCGTAAGCTGACTGGTAGATTGATTCTATGTTGTCTTCTGCGATGAGTGATACAAAGCAGTTTGCCAGCGTCTTCAGCCTGTAGAGGTCGCCTCCTCCGGCTATTACCCTTCCTCCAGGCACAAACTGGCCCTCGTACAGCGCCCTGTAGAACCTTGCTGCCCACTCGCGCTGCTTTTCCGGGGTTGGCTCAACCGCTGCCATGAAAGAAGCCAGCCTTGCGTAAACGTCTTCCGGCCTTTTCTCAATGAGCTTGCTGTTGAGGTCCTTCAGGTAGTATTTTTTCTGGAAAATGTTTGTAGCCAGCTCGTTCCCATTTAGGTAATCGCCTGGGTGCAGCGGGAGCTCGCCGCTCTTTTGCTTTTCCTTAATGAAGAAGAGGAGGTTCTTGTATGCCTCAAGCCTGTCATAGCCGATGATGGAGGCAAGCTTGCTCTTGTGTGCAAACATGTCCAGCAGCGCTGTCTTTTCTCCATCAGTGCCCTTGGCTGCTTCTGCTGCTGCTTGCCTGAGCTCGGCCCTCTTTGCCCTGTAGAGTATGTATGCCTTGGCTGTCCTCGCGTGGCCTTCTTCTATGAGAACTTTTTCAACAGCATCCTGGATTTCCTCAACTGTCGGCACCTTGTCGCTTTTTGTAACATGGATGGCAACCAGCGCTGTCAGCCTTTCTGCCTCTTTCCTGTCGCTTCCGCCAACTGCCCTTGCAGCCTTCATGATTGCTGAAGTTATCTTTTCAGGGTCAAAGTCAACAACCCTGCCATCGCGCTTCACTATTTTGCCTGTCCTTGTCACGGCGACACTCTTGGAAGAATCCGCAGCTTTTGGTGTCATGTTTCATTACCTCGCAATAAATACAACCTGTTGTGTCTCTCTCCCGTCTAGAACCCCAATATGTTGTGGTTTATGGATTCACAGGTATTTAAAGGTTTTTGTTGCCAAAACTATATTAGCCATAACTCATGATGGAATTTCTAGTTTTGATTGACCTTTTCTTAAAAGGTCATGCTGCGGTTACTGCAGTTGCAAAAGCATTAATAGCAGTTGGTATAAATTTTATATAAAACCCTGCAACAGCTAAGCGGCATCTAAAACTTTAAAAACGCCAAGTAGCATTTAAACCGAAAGGTTTTTGATTGACCTTTTTCTTAAAAAGGTCATGCCTGGCGCCATCCCTCACATCCTTGTCGGCCTTCTATCTGCTGCAATTGTCCATAAGAAGCACATGCGGCTGGAGTTCAGCATTGCTGTATTCCTTGGAAACCTTCTTCCTGATGTAATAAAGTTTGGCATTTCTGCAATTGCTCAGGGCACCCTTAAGGTGTTTTATGTCAAGCAAGACAGTCTCTACCACTCTTTAAATGCAATAACTTACAACCCTGGGAACTGGTTCACGTTCGGTTTTTTCGTGCTGCTGCTTGGCACATTCCTCTACCATTATCACGTTATCAAGAAAAAGAAGCTGTGGGAGTACGAAGAGCTCTATATCTTCCTGCTGCTAGGAATCCTGACCCATCTGGTGATGGACGCGCTGTTTATTGAGAAGGGGCCGTGGTTTTAGGGCCTAAATGCTGGAAAGCACTTCCTCGCTGTGCCCCTGCGGCTTCACTTTCTCAAACACCTTTGCCACTTTGCCCTTTTCATCGATGATGACAGTAGTTCTCTTGATGCCAAAGCCGAATATTCCCTTGTCTCCATAGGCGCCGTACTTCTCCGCAACCTCTTTTGTC
>JAHFTU010000019.1 GCA_023269295.1 Candidatus Woesearchaeota archaeon
CAATGATTGTTGCATTCTTCCTGGCTGTGCTATATTTCATACCAGCATGGAGAAGGTTCAAGAGACTTGCTGTTAACACGCACAGGCTGGTGCTGGGAAGAAACAGGTATTAGCAGTTGAAGACCATTATTCTTTCAGGAATAATTTTGGCACGATAGTTTATAAGGGAGAATATTGCGCCACAAAGGCTATTGCAGAAACAAACAAAGTGCACCGTTGCAAATAAAAAATTGGAGGGAATGTTGAAATGGCAAAGGTAACTTACGTAACGTCCGAATCAGTAACAGAAGGTCACCCTGACAAAATCGCTGACCAAATTAGCGATGCAATTTTGGACGCCTTGATAGCACAAGACCCTCAGTCAAGAGTAGCTGTTGAGTGCCTCACAACCACGGGAACAGTCATAGTTGCTGGCGAAGTAACAACCAAAGGCTTCGCTGACGTTCAGACTATAGCCAGAAAAAAGCTCAAGGAAATAGGCTACACCGACCCACGATTCGGCATTGACTATGAAGACGCGGGCGTGCTGGTGGCAATACACGCCCAAAGCCCGGACATATCACAGGGTGTAAGCGGCTCAGCCACAAAGGAGCCCGGAGCCGGGGACCAGGGCATGATGTACGGCTTTGCCACAACCGAAACGCCAGAATTAATGCCTTTGCCAATCATGCTTGCGCACAAGCTTACGAGGAGGCTGGCTGAAGTCAGAAAAACCGGAGCCATAAAGCACATAGGGCCCGATGGCAAGTCGCAGGTCAGCGTTGAATACCACGACGGAGTCCCGAGGAGGGTTAGCGCTGTGGTAATAGCGGCGCAGCACACTGACGACAAGGATGAAGCTACGCTCAAGCAGGAAATCCTTGAACAGGTCATAAAGCCGGTATGCGGAAAATACTTTGACAGCAGCACAACTGTCCACATAAACGCAACCGGAAGGTTTGTCATAGGCGGGCCCGAAGGCGATACAGGAGTCACTGGAAGGAAGATTATCGTTGACACTTACGGCGGAGTTGGCAGGCACGGCGGCGGGGCTTTTTGCATTGCTGGCGAAGCCCGTGTCAATACAGCTGCAGGAACTCTTCAGATTGGCGATTGCAAAGACATGGCAGGAACCCTTGTTAAGACAGACGTTCATCCAATGCCTGCTGGCGAATGGTATTATAACGGCGTCAAGGAGACCGTTCTGCTATCTACATCTGACGGTTACAGTCTAGAAGCTACACCCGACCACAAAATTCGCGTACTTGATAAGGAAGGCAATTACATATGGAAGGAAATAGCGCAGATTATGCCAGCGGACTCTATAGCCATACAGACAAAAAACAGGCTTTTTGGCAATGGCCACATAGGAAAGTTTGAGTATAATTACAAGGAAGGAACAGCTGAAGGCAGGAAAAAGAAGTACAGCTATCCTGAACAGCTTACCGACGACTACTCGTATTTGCTTGGCTCGCTGATAGGGGATGGAGACTGCACTGACGATGGGTGCATTAAGATTTGCGTGTGCGAAGAAGAGCAAAAGATAAACGTGCAGAGCCTCTTCCAGCGACTCTTCGGAGAAAAAGGAAAAGTTTATGGGCATTGGGCGTACATTGGCGGTGTTGAATTACGCGCTTATCTAGAATTTTTAGGTCTAGGAAAAGCCAGATCTTTCGATAAGACAGTACCTGATGCTATATGGAATGGCACCAAAAGCCAAGTTGCAATGTTCTTACGTGGTCTTTTTGACACAGACGGATGCGTGCGCATAGACGGGCGAAATAAGACTACGCCAAGGGTACATCTTGCCACGACATCAAAAAAGCTTGCTGAAGAAGTTCAGCTTTTGCTCCTTAACTTTGGGATCATATCCAAAATTTATTCTACCAAGGCAAATGGAAGAACAACACACATAATGGGAAGAGCAGTTACGTCAAAACGCTCTCTGTATAACCTTACAATAAAGGGCGCTGAAAGCATACAAACTTTCAAGGGAAAAATTAGCTTCGGACTTCCAAGAAAGGCTAAGATTCTGAATCAGATTGACTTACAGCAAAAAACGGACAGGCTCGCCGTCCCAAATCAAAGGCGGAGAATCAGTCGGCTTTTCAAAAAGCTACCCATGACAGAACAGAAAGACGACACTGCACGAATCGCCCGCTTCACCAGAAAGTCCGAAGGTAAAGCCACAAAGGAACTGACCTACGCAAAACTAGGCAGATTCATACAGCAGTACGAAAATTTGCTGGAAGGAGAAATTGAATTTCAATACCTCAGGGAACTTTACTACATGAAGCACTATTACACAACCGTAACTGGAATGCTGCCTTCGTTTGCACACACATACGATCTCAACATTCCAGTAACGCACACCTTCACGGCCAATGGCTTCGTAGTGCACAACTCAGGCAAAGACCCGACAAAAGTTGACAGGAGCGGGGCTTACGCTGCAAGGTGGGTTGCCAAGAACATAGTTGCAGCCGGCCTTGCTGATAAATGTGAGGTGCAGCTTTCATACTGCATCGGGATAGCAGAGCCGACTTCAATCAACGTTGACTGCTTTGGCACAAATAAGGTTGAGGAGGACAAGATTGTTGCGGCAGTGAAAAAGCACTTTAAGCTCACGCCAAGGTGGATTATTGAAACGCTGCAGCTGCGCAGGCCCATTTACCAGAAAACCGCTGCCTACGGCCACTTCGGCAGGAACGACCCGGACTTCACATGGGAAAGCACAGACATGGCTGAAACATTGCGCAGGGAATGTGGCTTAACAACTAAACAGGCAGTTGCTGCTGTTGCTGACGATTAAAAAAAGCACCTGTTGTTTTTTCGTGCGTGCTTTTCTTGCGTTTTTTGATCGTTTTTTGATTGTTTTTTGATTGACCCCCAAGTCGACAGCAGTCGACTGGGCCCAATCTTGCGTTGGCAAGATTTGGTTTTTTTTAGAAAAAGGTCATGCTGAGGAAGGAGTGCGGGATGGCTGCGAGGCAGTGACTGCTCCTGTTCGAGGCATACGCCAAAAGTTTAAATACGGGGTTCACTATAGTGAATAGAAGCCTGTATTCGGTGGCTAGGGGCAATATTTAAAAAGGAACTGAATATCCACCGTAGTGTGCTATTCATAAGTATGAGGGGGAAGTAATGTGGTAACTGGCAGAATTTCTAATTTGGAAAGCCTGCTAGAAGAAGGGAATGGGCATAGCGCGATTACTACGCAGCAGGCAGCATCACCTAGGGATTACCAGCGTAAGGAATACATTCTGTTTATAACAGATGCAACTGAAGAAATTGAAGAGGCGGCAAACTATGTTCAGGAGAAGCTCCGTACATTACGACAGCCAAAAAGCGGGTTAGAGCTGATTGTAGAGAAAGTTCCTGATTTTAATTCTGCAATCGATTTTTGGAAAGAACACTTATGGGATATTCCCGTCATTGTTGCTGATAAAAGAACACGCGACTCAACTGGCAGCAGAATCAAACTTGTTCATTCTGATGTTGACCACGAAATTTTCACAGGCGTGATAGACGCTTATACTGTAAGAACACCTGACGGCAGGGACTATAAAGCGCAAAAAATAGACTATGAAGCTTTAGCACAAACGATTATTAACATCGAGCTTAAAGAAATGCGCCGAACTAGAAGGCCTTTGGCAAGTTGGGTTGAGGAAGAGCGAGCTACACGGACACAGGAACGCAGGATAAGAATAGACCAAGCAATTGCAGCTTTTTATCGAGACATCCAACTTGATATAGCTCCAGAACTGGCAAGCCCAGAGGTAAGACTTAGTGCTGTGGTTAGAGCACTAAAACAACACTATGAGAAACAAGACCCTGAATCACATAAAATGATTAATTTAGCTGGCCAGCAGCTTGCTTATTTACTGAAAGAGATGCCGCCAGGACTCTCGTATGTAACTCACTCTTCAAAGGAAGGAATTTTTGGGCTTCAGGCAATACTTGAGGGGAAAGAGGATAAGGCACCCATGTTTGCCATAAAAAGGTTTAAGGAACTGGCACAGGCACAGCACGTTGACCAGCTAAGCAATTGGCTATTGTCACAACGCGAAGCAAGGCCTGGAGAAGTCACTTATTTGAACACTCCAAAAACATACTGGTCATTTAATGTTAACGGTTACAGCGTTGTTCTTATGGACGCTTTAGTAGGCGAGAACCTTATTACTTTAATGCCTAAAATAAATGCGGCAATAAAGCAAAAAAGAGAAGAACAAAAACCAGAAGCTGCTGCAGACGCAGAGATGCTAAAGGACTTTATCCTGAGAGCTTCGCTGGATAATGTAGCATACTGGCAGCATGTTTCACCCGCCTTCGCACAAAGTATTGGCTATCAGGCTCAACCTGAGCAAATTCACACTTTTGCACGGAACGCGCTACGGAGAAGTGCAGAGGTGCTTGAGGCTGTAACTGGAATAGCCTTAAGCAAACACATGATGGAAAACGGAGCTTCGGCAGTAGCCTATGCTACATCTCTGCGCCACACTATTGGATTGGACTCAGGTCCCAGAAATATATTCATGATAGAAAAAGAGGCTGGTTGCAGTGTGGATGAGCTAATAGCAGATCTCAAAGTTTCCAGAGACACTAGCAGTACAGGCAGGCAAGAGGTATTAGACGGGTCGAAGGTCGCTGATGCTATTTTTCAGGTAGACATCCCTTACGAGCTCAGAACGGTTCACGAGCTTCGTGACTTTGTCAGGCTCGCGTATGCCCCTTCAAATGAATTAGAGAAGGATGAAATAAGCAGGTTATTTGCTTATTGGTTGTTAAGGGGTGAACGCCTTAGAGCAACAACCGCACAGGAGCGGGCAGCAATCGGTGAAGATATTTATTCTGTCCTAAACAGAAGCAGAGAACCGCGAAGATTGACCGTGGTTTCAAAATATTTAGAGGGCGGCCCTTACGACTTGGAAAGCGTAGCAGTAGCAGAAGCTGCAAGGATGAGTGTTATCATTCCACTCGTATTTTTAAGTAAAACACAAGCCCAGTTACTTGGCAAATTACCTACAAGTATGAGCAAAGAAGAACTAACCGGAAAATTTGAAGAATTGGTAGAATACAACAAAGCATGGGCACGAGTGGGGTTGAATGCGGCAAGCCAACTAGAAGGAAAGCTTGAGGGCCAGCAAAAATATGAAATCCAAGGAGTTATGCCTTTGTTTGAAACATGGGAAAAAGCAGTCATAGACACAAAAAAGCTGCCGGATTTCACACCTTTTATGAACATATGAACATTTAAAATAAGGACACAAATAACTGACTTGCTAAAGTCTCACTAGAGCCTTTCTTCAAGATTTACCCGCAGCGGTCCAGAAATCAGCTGACCACTTACGCTTGACTGAGTTTTAGTAACTTTAAAGTATGCATCGTGAGGTATTTCTAAATAGGGAATTTTCGTTTCTGGCTTTTCAATATTATCCCAGAACAAACTGCCCAAAAGTGCCCGATTAAGACCTTGGTGCCCAACTATACAAACACTGCCGTTAGGGAATTCTTCAGTTACATCCCTTACAAATGGAGTGACGCGCTCTACCAGCATTCTGTAACTTTCGCCTGCTGGCATGCGAAAACCAAATTTGTCTCGTTCTCTTGCAGCGTACTCTTCTTCGAACTGTCTTCTGGCTTCATCCGGCAGCAAACCGTCGAAGATGCCCATGTGCAATTCGTTAAGCCTAGGGTCGCTCAGTGGCCCTTTACCAGGATGATACACCGCTATTTCAGAAGCAGTATCACGCGCTCTCCTGAGCGGAGATGTGTAAATAACGTCGAAGTTCTCATTTTCAAGCAACTCCGCCAAGTCGCGCGCTTGCTGCCGTCCTTTTTCTGTGAGATCCTCCTCACGCTGACCCAAGTGCCTTCCTTCTAGGTTTGACTGCGTAATTCCATGCCTTACCAGATAAAGTATTGTCAAAATAGCCCCCCTTTTATATAGGAAACGACTATTATTTAAGAAGTTTACTATCTCAAAGGAATGAAATATCACATATAGAGCTTTTACCGGCGCTTTGCCAAGCTTCCAACCAAGTTTACAGTTTCAAGATTAAAAGCGAGTCAATCATACTAAAGACTTCTTGTCCAATATTTATCGAATGATGAATCAGCCAGTATTCGGCGTAATTGAGGTTTTTCTTTAAAAGAGTGTGCGCTTCATCCACGATCTTATTTCTTTCTTCCTTAATGAAAACAATCTTATCATTGTCAAGCTTGTAGAAAGTATCTGAATATATACGTACAAGTTTGTTTGCCCTTTCAAATAAATCAAGGGCTTCCTTCCTAAGCTTAACCTTATCTTTACCAAGATTTGAGAAATGTTGACAGATATATTTGTACTGATCTGCCAACTGCTCCAGCTCTTCTATAATGTGGTATATCGGCCCTACCTTATTAAAGCCCTCTGCACGACCCATTTTGTTCAGGTACCTCATGCAAGATGTTGTAAACCTATTATTCGCTTCCTCTAGAAAGGCCAAATTCTTCAGAAGTATATAGTTCTCCTTCTTAAAGGCAGAAATGCACTCATCACTAGTTGTGTTAAGCAGCAAGAATATCCTTTTTAGTATAGAGTCAAATTCGCTGGGAGAACCAGCAACGTGCTTGATTACACAATAATTTTCACCCTGTTCAAGAATTTCAAAACCAACCGTGTCTTTTGCTAATGCTTCGTTTACGAGGCCGACAAGAGCTGGGTCTGAATATGTCAGCCTTAAAGAATCAACACCGCGCTTATAAAAAGCTGAAATACATCGAGGAATCATTGAGCCAAGGTTGCTTATATTAATCTCAACATCCTCGGTAACAGCTTCACTTTCCGAGCTAATAATCACCCTGTTCCCATCCTCCATCACATCAATCTCCTGGCCTCTGGCTATGTTGTGCGCCTTGGCCCACTGCCTTGGCAGGGAGACGAGCTGGGTGGAACCCGCAATCTGAATGACCTTACGCTTCATTTATAAAACACCCCCGAAATTGATAAAACATCACAAAAACTATATATAACCGCCCAACTTTAACCAAATTATAGAAAAAAGAGGTTTTATTTAAAGTTTTCTGTTTTTATGAAAGATTTATACTTTTTATAAAATATAACCGAAAGTTATATAAGAAATGATGCTTATTTAAGCTTTCAGGGGGTTACAGGATCATAGTTAAAGGCTCAGAAGCACTTAACGCATGACCTCTTTAGAAAAGAGGTCAATCAGAAAACTGCTAAGTTAGTCGTTTTTCGATCGACCATTTTGCTTGCAAAAGGGTCGCGTTAAGTGAATAAGAGCCGATTTTGACAAAGTGGGGGAAAGGTCAAAACGGGATAAAGGGGAAACGAAGATGCGGTCAAGCCTATACTCTGCAAGGGAAGAATGCCTGTTATGTGGCGATGTAATAACCAATCCTATTTGCTTCACATGCCTCGAAGGGGAGGTGGAAGAGTGGCTGTCCGGCAGGATGCCCAAGCTCGTGCCCAGGCTGAAAAAGACAGGCGAAGTGTTCAAGTCATATACCCATACCGGGACCAGGTGCATTCTCTGCGGGGACAACATGAACGTGTGCACGCACTGCTACTGCTATGAGGTCAACAAGCTGTTTGAAAACTACCCCCGGCTTGCTGAAGAGTTTGTTGAGTTCTTTAACTTCGAGCTAAGGGGGAGCACGCACGTCAGCATGATGGAATAACAATTTTCTCATTAGCTGGAGGTGATAGAGGTGAGGAAAAAGAGTTGGTATGCCGATGTTGGGGAAGACAGCCTTGAAGTGCTTGCTTCAGAGGTTGAGAATCTGGAAAACGACGAGCTGTCAACTAGCGAAGCAGGATTCATAAGCGGCTACCAAGACGAAGAAGAATCAGAGTATGAAGAATTTTAGACAAAAGCTGCTGTTTTAACGATTGTGCAAAGCCAAAGCTGCAGCGCCATAAACCCCTGCTGAGTCGCCGAGCTTGTTCTTTACGATTTTGAGGCCGCTTGAAAAAGCTGCGTAAGCATATTTTTTGGCTGCAGCATTTATTTTGCGGTAAAACTCTCCGGGCAGGTTGCTCACGCCGCCGCCAAGCACAATAATTTCGGGATTGAATGTGTTAATCAGGTTGGCAAAGGCAATGCCAAATTTGTCGTACGTTTCTGCCATCACCTTTTTTGCGGCCGCCTCGCTTGAATGGAATATTTTTTTCGGGTCAGGGCTTGCGATTTTGCCGCCTGCTGCAATGTAGCGCTCGGTGATGTACTTGCCTGAGCACCAGGACTCAAAATGCCCGCGCTGGCCGCAGCCGCACTTTGGACCAGAGGGGTCTATTGTCGTATGGCCAATGTGACCAGCACCGCCATCCCTGCCCCTGTAGAGCCTGCCGCCAAGAATCAGCCCGCCGCCGATGCCAGTGCCAACAATAACCCCGATAACATTGCTGCAGCCCCTTGCTGCGCCAAACATGAACTCAGCGAGGGCAAAGCAAATGCTGTCGTTCTCAATAAACAGCGGGGATTTTATTCCATTCAGCCGCAGCTGCTGCTGCAAAACATCGCCCAGCCTGATGCCTTTAATCGCTGGAATGTTTGGGACCATCTCCAGCCGGCCATCCTTGAGAAACCCGGCAGTGCCGATTCCGATGCCGCTCAGCTTAAAGCCGCGGACATTTTCCCTTCCAAACCTGTTAAGAGTCGCAATCACTCCAGCAATATTTTGGATGACAGCATTTTTCCCTGCTGCGGCATTTGTTGGCATGCGGACTTTCTTGAGAATTTTTGGAATAACGCCTGCAGCTGTTGCCTTTACCAGAATTCCTTCAATCTTTGTGCCGCCGATGTCCAAGCCGATGACATGTGCCATCTTCGTTATGCCTTTCCGTCGCTGCCGAGAACCTTAATTCTGCGGATGATAACTTCTTTCATGGCTTCAGTGGCTGGCGAAAGGATTTCCCTGGGATCATACGCGGATGGATTCTCTGCGAGGAATTTCCTGACTGCAGCTGTGAAGGCCAGGCGAAGGTCAGTGTCCTCGTTCACCTTGCAAACTCCGAGCTTGATTGCTTTTTTGATTTGGGATTCCGGCACTCCTTTTGCGTTTGAGATTTTTGCGCCATACCTGTTGGCCGCTGCGACAAGGGAGCTGTGGACAGAGGAGGCGCCGTGAAGCACAAGAGGGATGCTTACAACTTCGCTTATTTCACGCAGCAGCCCCAAATCAATCTTCTGGGCTCCCTTGAACTTATAAGCGCCGTGGGAAGTGCCAATGGCAACTGCCAACGAGCCAACATTCGTCAATCTCACAAATTTTGCTGCTGCCAAAGGTTCTGTGTAAGTATGCTTCGCAGCAAAGACATCATCCTCCCTTCCTTTTAATTGGCCAAGCTCTGCCTCAACAGACACTCCTTTAATATGTGCAACTGTAACAACCCTCTTTGTTAGGGAAACATTTTGGGCAAAAGGAAGTGCCGAGCCGTCTATCATCACTGATGAAAAGCCGAAATTAACGCACTCCCTTGCCAGCTCAAAGCTAGGGCCGTGGTCAAGGTGGACAGCAACCGGAACAGGGACTTTTTTTGCAAAAGCCAGGGCAAGCCCTGCGAGCTCAAAGCCGCCGTACTTAAGCGCGCCGCTGGAAAGCTGGAGAAAGACAGGAGAATCAGTTTCCACTGCTGCTGCGATTATGGCCTTGGTAATCTCAAGGTTGTTTGTGTTGAACGCACCAACAGCATAGCCTCCCCTTTGCGCCTTTTGCAAAAGCACTTTGCCAGGGACAAGCACCATCAGAAACGCCTCACCACAAGCGATGAGCGATGCTTTTTCATAAAAGCCGCAAGCTCAGCTTTTGTCTTGCCAAAGTGCGCGCCCTTGTGCGTAAGCTTCAGGGCAGCGGCAGCGGCAGCAGTTCTCATTGATTCGGCAACTGACCCTGTTGAATAGTATGCCTGCGCAAACGCGCCGCTAAAAGCATCACCGGCGCCGGTAGTGTCGGCTATCTTTACTGGAACAGCAGAAACGTGAAAGAACTTCCTTTCATCACGGGCATAAGCGCCTTCAACGTCCTTCATCACAACAGCAATCCTGGCTGGCAGGGAAGAGAGGATTTCCTTAACGCTTTTCCTGCCGGCATAGTAGCTGCCCTCCTCGTAATTCACGATCATCACGTCAAAGTGCGGCCTGAGCTGCCGAAGCTGAGGGAGCCAGCTGTGAAGCATGGTGATGCTGGGGGCAAAGACAACAGGCTTGCCGTATTTTTTTGCAGCCGCAACTGCTTTTTTGAATAAGGCGTAGTTCTTCTGCGAAACAAGAGAGGCAATAAAAACGCGCTTTACGCCCTTAACTGCCGCATCAGAAAAATCCTTCCCTCCAAGCTCGCTGTTAGCTCCGCGGAAAACAAGGATTGACTTCTCCCCTCCGGAAAGAATGACGATGCCAACACCGGTAGCTGCATTTTTGAAAACTTTAACATTGGACGCGTTAATCCCATTCTTCTTCAAGTCATCAAGAATAATTTTTCCGAAGCTATCACTGCCAACCGCAGACAGAAGGTTAACTGAAGAGCCAAGCGTCCTAATCATAATGGCAGAGTTTGATGCGCTCCCGCCTGGGTGAATCTCGAGCTGCTCAAGCTCGGACTTCGTGGCAAAAGATATGCAGACAAGCCTTTCAATGCTCTTTCCAGCAATGTCAACGCGCTCAACATCGCTTGTCCTTGCAATGATGTCAACGGTTGAGCTGCCCACGACAAAGAAGTCACTGGCTGCGTAACCGCCCTTCACACCCTTTTTTGACATGTGGCAAAACTGGAGAAGTGAATTTATAAATCTTTTCAGAATACGAGCCCGCCAGTGAGCAGCTTACCTATTGCAAAGGCGGCAGCTGCGGCAACCGCGCCAATGGCAGTCATCTCAATGCCGCTGATGAGCCAGTTCTTTCTCGTGAAGAATGTCCTGGCAGCGCCCATTGCAAACAGCGCTCCAAGGGCAAGCGCGATGGAAATCTTGACGCCTGTGGCTGCTGCTCCTGGGAAGAGGAAAGGGATTATGGGAAGAGCTCCCCCAACAACCGAGGCAAGCCCGATAACCGAGCCAACAACCAGCGGCTTATCAGGCTCCTTCGGGAAGCCAAACTCCTCAGCCCTCATAACCTCAAGCCAGTGGTCCTTTGATGACGTGATTATTTTCACAATGCTATCAAGCTCCTTGCCCTTAAGCCCCTTAGCAGCATAAAAGTCCCTGACTTCCTGCCTTTCCCACTCTGGAAACTGCTCAATGTGCTCCTTTTCCTTGCGCAGCTCCTCCTCATAATACTCGTTCTGCGACTTTGTGGAAAGGTAGCCGCCAAGCGACATTGAAATCGTCTCGCCCAGCAGGCCGGCAACTGCAGAGAGGAGAATAATGCTCTTGTTGCCCAGCACGCTGACGCCGGCAACGACGCCGATGACAGTCACGATGCCATCCTGTATGCCAAACACGACCTCCCTAATAAGCTTGCCTCCTTTCGAGTGCTCTTCCTGCTGCTCAGGTCGGGGAATTCTCTTGGATTCTACTTCGCCAACAGCTGATTTTTTCATTTTTTATTGACCATTTCCTCGTTTTTGGATTGACCCTTCCCAAGTCGTGCTTTGCACGACTGGGCCCAGTCGACGCAAGTCGACTTGGGTTTCTAAAAGGGTCATGCTGTTTTTAAATTTTGGCGTTTAGAAAGCCCCAAAAGCTTCCAGAGCATGTAACCCCCGACAAGGGCCATCGGGATGCACCAGAACTGGCCCCACGTCAGGCCAAAGGCATACTTGGGAACGTCCTTGACGTATTCGAGGAAAAAGCGCATACTGCCGTAGAGAAACACAAAAGCCCAGAACAGGAAGCCTTTAAGCAGTTTCCTTTTCTGAAGCTGCCACAATATCACGAAGATAACAAGATTCTTGACTGCTTCATAAATCTGGACAGGGTGCCTGAACGCGTCAAGAGGGCCAAACTTCACGCCCCACGGAAGGCTGGTTGGCGTGCCGTAAAACTCGCCGTTGAGGAAGTTTGCAATCCTGCCAAAAGCCAGGGCCAATGCAATAGGGATTACAGCAATGTCTGCAAGGTCGTAAAAAGAAATTTTTTTCTTTTTCGCAAACCACCAGCCCGCAATCACGAGGCCTATGAAGCCGCCGTGGAAAGCCATGCCGCCGTTCCAGACAGCAAAAATTTGAAGAGGAAAACTGCTGTAATAGCCCAAAGACGAAATAACGTGGCCAAGCCGGCCGCCAACTAGGACAGCAACAGTGCCAACAAGGAGAAGCTCGTCAAAATCCTTGCTGCTTAAGGGCAACTGGCGCTTTTTGGCCAAATGGCGTATTGCCAAGAAGGAAAAAAGAAGCCCCAGGGCAAAGATAAGGCCATAATACCTTATGGTGAATGGACCGAAGTGCGCCAGGACAGGATTAATGCTGTAGTAGAACATTTTCAAATCATACCCCGGCTATTTTGAGCAGTATGTCAGTTGAGAACCCCATCACAAATCCCAGAAGGAGACCTGTCATCATTTTCATGTCCTCACCTGCAATCTTCCCATGATACAACAGTTCTTTCACAACATAGATGATAGCCCCGCCGGCAACAGACAAAAACAGGAGCGAAAGCGTCTGGGAAGCGTACAAGCTTCCGACAACAGTCCCAAAAAATGTCGGGCCACCTGCAATCAAACCAAGCAGGGCCAGAAACTTAAATGAGGGCTTAGAGCCGTGAAGAGGGCCTGCTATCCCAAACCCTTCGGTAAGGTTATGCAGCCCAAAACCGATGATAAGCAAAAACGCAAGGTGCACTGCGCCTGAAACGTAAGACTGGCCAATCGCCAAGCCCTCGCTGAAGTTATGAAGCCCAATGCCAACCGCAATGGCAAAAGCAAGATACCTTATCCTGTCGCTTGCAGCAGACAGTGGCCGCATGTTCTTGATGAACTTCTGCTCAAAAAATACCAGGCTAAGCAAGCCGAAAAAAATGCCTGCCAGCACAACAGCGACTGTCTGCACGGCGCCAGAAGCAGGCAGTGATTTGCTGATGACCGCTTCAGCAGAAGCTCCAACTGCATCTACAACTTCGTGCAAAACGTCAATAAGCAAAAATATCAGAACGCCTGTCGCTATTGAATTAAGAAACCCCTTTAGCAGCCTGTTGTGAGGCAGGAAAGCTATTGGCAGCCCCAAAAAGATTGTCAGGCCCGCAACTGCGCCCAAAACCAGCAACCCAAGATAGCTTAACATTAACAAAATTTACCATCGTGGACAATATATAAATTTTGCTGAACGCGACAATAAAAGCAGTATATGCTAACTAAAGCCGAATGGTGCCAGAAAAAACGTGCGAGGCAGGGCCTGTCAGGCAGAGGTGGTTGTCCCTTGCCAACTCAATAACCGTTAAGCTTATATATGTGTAATCACACTTTCTCACATAGAGGTGGTAGGAATGCCAAATGTGACATTAGCAATACCAGAAGAACTTCACGAAAAGATGAAAAAGCACTCGGAGATACGATGGAGCGAAGTCGTAAGGAAGACGATTACTGAAAAAATAGAAGACATGGAAATGATGGAAAAGCTGGTTAGCAAAAGCAGGCTGACGAAGAATGATGTTGAAGAGCTAGCTCATAAGATTAACGGAGAGGTGTTCAAAGAGCTGAACAGAAGATGAAGATCATCGTAGACGTAAACATAATTCTATCTGCCTTAATACGCGACTCTTCAACAAGAATGCTGATTCTTGAATCAGGGCACGATTTGTATTTTCCAGAACCGTCTTTGGATAAGATAATGAAGTATAAGGATTACGTTATGGAAAAAGCAGGCCTACGGGAAGGCGTGTTTCTGGATCTGGTGCAAACGCTATTCAAGTACATCAGAGTGGTGCCAACAAAAGAAATACTCAAACACTGGGATGAAGCTAAAGAAACGATGGGCCGCATTGATCAGGAGGACGTTACTTTTATAGCAACCGCTTTAGGCCTTGACGATTCCACAATCTGGTCAAATGACAAAGATTTTGAAAAACAGAAGAAGGTAAAAGTGCTTAAAACAAAAGACGTAGTTGAGCTATTTTCTAAATAAAATGTCAAATCCCAATCGTTCCAGAAAAAACGTGCGAGGCAGGGCCTGTCAGGTAGACGTGGTTGTCCTTTGCCCACTCAACCATCAGGTCGCCCCCGCGAAGATGCACCTTGACCTTCCTGCCTGTTTTCTCATTGAGGACGCAGGCAACAACTGAAGCGCAGGAGCCCGTGCCGCAGGCAAGTGTCTCACCCACGCCCCGCTCCCACACCCTGAGCTCAATCTCGCCGCTGCCAAGGACTTTAACAAACTCTGCATTTGTCCTCCTCGGAAACACCCTGTGGTTCTCAATCTCCTTTCCCATCTCCTCAATGTCAAAGTCAGTATCGTCAACAAAAGCAACAGCGTGTGGGTTGCCCATTGAGACAGCAGTCACCTTAATCTGCTTGTACTTCAGCTGGAGCGGCTCGTTAATGGCCTTTGCTGCTGCGCTGCCGTTCATGGGAATCTCCTTCCTCAGAAGATGGGGCTCGCCCATGTCAACCCTGTACATCGAATCAGCAGCGACTATTGTTTTAATTCCTGATAAAGTGTCAATCTTCAGTTCTTTCTTCTTGCTGTAGCCGCTGTCAAGGATGAACTTCGCAATGCACCGTATGCCGTTGCCGCACATCTCAGCCTCAGAGCCGTCAGCATTCACGATGCGCATCACGCCATCAACACCCTTAGTTTTAGAATCCTTAGGCGGCAATGCAAGGAGGATGCCGTCAGCGCCGATGCCAAAATGCCTGCCGCACACCTTCTTTGAAAAGGACTTGAGATCTTTTATCTTGTCAAATTCCTTCCTGTTGCCTGCGTCAAAAAGGTCAACAACAACATAGTCGTTCCCGAGGCCGTGCATCTTCACAAACTTAAGGTTGTTTGACATTTTTGTTCGTTTTTGGATAAACCCTTCCCAAGTCGTGCTTTGCACGCAAGTCGGCATATGCCGACTGCGCAGTCCTGCCGAAGCAGGACTTGCGACTGGGCCCAGTCGACGCAAGTCGACTTGGGTTTCTAAAAGGGTTTCACATTCCATAAATCACGTGCGCGAGGTCTTCCTTCCTCCTTATAATCTTCGCGTTCCTGCCGCTGACCAGAATTTCAGGAGGCCTTGGCCTTGTGTT
>JAHFTU010000020.1 GCA_023269295.1 Candidatus Woesearchaeota archaeon
TTGAAGACAACAAGGCAGTCGCGTTTGACCTCGTGGTTGTGAACCTTTACCCCTTTGCCTCGGCAGCAGACTCAGGAGGCATAGAAAAAGCCCGGACAAACATCGACATAGGCGGAGTAAGCCTGATAGAAGCAGCGGCAAAGAACTTCCTGAGAGTGGCTGTTGTGGTCAGCCCTGTTGACTATGAGAAGCTGCTTGAGACACTAAGGAAAAATGGCGGCAGCTGCGACATACAGACGCGAGTGGAGCTTGCAAAAACAGCGATGGACTACCTGAGCGCCTACATTGGCAACATTGGCGATTATTACGGGCGCTTAACTGCGGCTGCAGTAAAGAAAGAGTATAGGGTTGAATAAAATGGAAAAAAAGAAGCTAAGCGCAATGTATAGGGATGTGCTTAGTGACAGCTTCCCGGAAGACCTGACAATAACTATTGGCGACAAAAAGCTGCAGTACAAGAAAAGGCAGTGGGCTGCTGGCGGAAAGATGGTCGGGCTCAGGTATGGCGACAACCCCGGGCAGGAAGCGGCGCTTTACGAGCTGAAAGAGAGCAACCTCACGATTTCCGGGTGTGAATACGTGCGGCCGGGAAAAGGCCTTGTGAGCAGCATCGCGGACAATGACCTGATGGAAAGCGGCAAGCACATAGGCAAAAGCAACCTGACAGACGTTGACAATGCGCTTTCAATACTGAAAAACTTTGACGAGCCAACTGTCGTGATAATGAAGCACAACAACCCATGCGGCGCGGCAAGCAGGAAAAAAATAGCCGAGGCCTACAGGGAAGCATACATGGCCGATAGATTGGCTGCATTCGGCGGAGTGGCTACACTCAACAGGACTGTTGACCTCGCAACTGCCGAGCAGATAATGAAGCAATACCTTGAAGTTGTTGCAGCCCCTGAGTTTGAAAAAGACGCACTTGAAATGCTGCTGAAAAAGAAAAACATGCGGCTGATAAGGATAAAAAATATTGAGAAGCTAAAAGAGTATAGGGACTTCTGCTGCCTGGAATTCAAGTCTCTGATTGACGGCGGGCTGATAGTGCAGCAGTCGCAAACAGCAAGAATAAGCAGCCAGAATGATTTAATGGCCGCAGCCGCTGAAAATGAGGGGCGGCAGCACTCAATAAAAAGAAAGCCGACAGAGAAAGAGTATGAGGATATGCTGTTTGCATGGAAAATAGTGCAAGGTGTTGTGTCAAACGCCATTGTGTTTGCCAAGAATAAGGCAACAGTAGCCATCTGCCCGGGCGAGCAGGACCGGGTCGGGGCAGTGGAGATCGCAATCATCAAAGCTTACAAGAAATATGCTGACAGGCTGAGCTTTGAGAAGTTCAACACGCCATATTCTGAGTTGTCGCAACAACAAAAAAAAGAGATCGATAAAATAGTTGCTGCCGAAAAAGGAAACATCAAGGGCTCTGTGGTTGCTTCTGACGGCTTTTTCCCGTTCAGGGACAGCGTGGACGTTGCCGCAAAGGAGGGCATAACAGCGCTAATACAGCCAGGCGGCTCAGTCAAGGACTACGAGGTAATAGAAGCCTGCAACGGGCACGGCATAACGATGGTTTTCACAGAGCAAAGGGTTTTCAGGCACTGAGGTTGTCATACGACTTTAGAAAAAGCTCGTTTCCGAATTCTATTAAGGCTTCAGCCACCTTGTCAACATTGGCCATGCGGCCCATTGCTTTGATTGGAACCTTATGCGATGCGTAGTGGCCTTGTGATGCAGAAAAGTGCGGCACAGTTAAGCCAGTACTAGCCCCAGGAAATATAGCAACACCATCACAATCAGGATAAGTGCCGCGCACGTCCTTAGTAAAAAATATCGGCTCAATAGCCGTACCAGAAAGCTTTGACCTTAACAAATTCTGTTTTCTGGAATCAAAATAGCCAAAAATGGCTATCTTGTATACAACGCCTTCTTTAATAACGACCTCAGGGTTATGCCTGCCATTGACGTGGCTGTTGCTGTGCCCATCTGTGTTGACGCGTGCTTGTTTATCAGAAATGCCTAAGAGGATGGAATGTAAATCGCCGTAAGGATTCTTCTTTTTAACAGCCTCTTCAAGCGTGCCAATAAGCCCGTCATCAGGAATTTGCTTAAGGAAAGTGTCAAAAAAATCTGAAGTCCTAAACAAGTACGAAATAAGCTTGGGACTCATGCCAGAAATAACTCCAGTATATCGCAACATAACTTCTTCCCTTCCTGGGACTTCCACAGTTTCTTGAACATAATCCGAAAGCTCTTTTATCCTATGTTGCAAGTGAGGAGGAACAGCATCATAAGCTTTCAGCAAAGCGTCAACAAGAGTAAGATTGTTCTGGTAAGTTAGGTTTATCCACGCAAATCTTCGCGCTCTTTGATCAAGCGGCTCAGAGGCAGGCTGCTTGAACAATATTTCATTCGTTGGGGATTGCGATTGCCCAAGAGCCACGACTTCCTCCAGTGTCGGATTAACCAGGACAGATAGCTTGTCGCTTGGAACAGTTGCCAACACTACGGCAAGGGACAGAACTTGGTGATTTAGAAGATTTGGTGCAAGTTCAACTACAATGCGCTTCTTAACAGGGTCATCATTCCACTTTTTATAAAGCTCAAGAGTCAACTCAGGAACTGCAGACTGGGCAAGTACTACAAGGCTTTGCAAATCGCTGCCGCTTAATACGCCAGGGTTCCTCAAAAGCCACGATGCTCCAGTATAGTGGCCTGCTTCCGCAACTTCACGGACAACATCGAAAATAGTTGCCTGCTGACCTTCAACAGCGACATTTATGTTTGCAAGCTCTGTGGCGAAGCTAACATAAGCACGCGCGTCCACACCGTATCCCTGTAGATGCTCATAAAGCAACACAAGTTCAGGTTTCTTTGCCAACATGCTAAGGGCGGATTTCCTCTGGCCTATCGGCACATTAATCAAAATCTCACCAGCAGTCTTTGGAGAAGCGCCGACTTTCTGCAAGACTGCCGCAAAGTCAAAAAAGCCAAACACCTCGTTAAATGACTTTAAAGAAGCTTTAAAAGTGTAAAAGCGGCCAGGATTAGATTCACTAGCTTCAGCATCATCAGCTCCAAATCCTATTGTGCGATAACGCGTCCTCCTATCTTCAAGATCTATGGCGCCGAGAACCTCATCAAGCCCTATTTTGCCCATTTCCGAATACAGGGTAGTTGAATCTGTAGAGAGATGACCTGCTTCGGGCGTGTTTTTATGCAAAGGGAACTCCCTTTTTATGTTACTTGTAAGGTCAGAAAGTAAATTTATAGTACCTGTAAATGCCCTTATAAAGCCATTATTATGTAAAGTAACGTACTGCGCCATATTGCCTATGTTTCCGATAAAGGCTTCTCTCTTTTTTGATTCATCAAAGTTATCAGGAACAAAAATTCTGGTGAGCCTTGAAAAATAAAGATAAGCAGCCTTAGGGCTGCCTTCCTCAGCGACTTGCGCTGTTGCGCCAACGATTGTTTCCAGCCAGTCTGCCAGCATAAAACGATGAGACAACGCAACAGCGCCATTAAGCCAATTGTAATAAGCCCTTTCGGTATTTCGACCAATACCAATACTAACAACTTTCTCGTTGACATTTGCTGCCCATCTACTGTTAACGGCCTCCTTAACTGCACTAGTTATGTCTCTGTGCTTTCTTAATTCAAAGGGGTTCAAGTTTAAGATAGAGAAAAGAGCCTGCATAGGGCGCCGTGTCATAAAATATCTCAAACGAGGAGCGCTTCTCGTCTTCGCAACAAGCCATTTAGGCAGATTCAAAGCATAGCTTTCAAGTGTCAGGGAAAGTGGGTTATCGGCATAAACATACGCCTTTTCCTTGAATTCCTGAATCAATTTTTCAGTAGTGGCTAACTTCGAAACATAAGCTGCATCTGTGGCAAAATCAAAAAGGCCGTCAAGGCTGTCCTGCACTGAGAGGAAAGCAGCTTCCTGAGCCTGAGCCTGATGAATGTAATCCTTAACGAGGCGTTCCTCAACATGGAAGAGATCGCCCATGACCATATTGCCAATATCCTGGACCTCTTTTCTGGAAAACTGCAGCTGAAACTCAAGGCCAGAGGGGGAATTGCGAGCGCTTAGAATATTTAATCTGCCTGCGTTTAAGTTTCTAAAGAAACGGCTGGTAACCCCCCTTAATTTGGGATCGCGAGCTTGCCGCCTTCTCTGCTCCCTGTTAGGCATTTATATAGGGGAGTAAGTTTAAGTTAATAATCTTTAGCATAGTGAACATTGATTTACGCTGCGCCAGCGTTAGAAAACTTTAAAGATAGCCAGCTGAAGCACCCGTAACAGGCTTGCCAGGGGCAAATGCCAGTTGCACAAACGTGTGCAAAACGTATATAAACAACTGCAGATTTGCACACTATTCAGCATGACTTTTTTAGCAAAAATGTCACCGGAGAGGTGACAATCTTCGTCTCTAAGACGAAGAAAGGTCAATCAAAAAGCGACTGCTATCGAACACTGAAAAAGTTCGGCAATAAGCATTATAAACGGTCGCTTCTGCCGCTGGACGAGGGAAAAAACAATGTGCGGCATCTTCGCAGTCATTGGCGCAGAAAACGCTGCAGCAGAGCTCTATGTCGGGCTTGTCCACCTGCAGCACAGGGGCCAGGACGCTGCAGGAATGATAACGTTCGACTTCAGCGAGCCGGACAGCGGCATAAAGATAAGCAAGGACATAGGCCTGGTTTCTAATGTTTTCAACGATACAAAGCTTCTCAACGTAAACGGCCAAATGGGCATTGGCCATACAAGATACCCCACTGTGGGAGTTGGGGATGTCAAGGAAGTGCAGCCATTCTTCAACCGCTACCCAGACGGCATAGGGCTGGCGTTCAACGGCAATGTTGTAAATTACCCTGTCCTCAAGGAAAAGCTGAGGCAGCGAAGGGTTTACCTGAGCTCAAGCTCGGATGCCGAGGTGCTGCTCGAAGTATTTGGTGACAGCTACGGCAAGGATGCAAGGGATGGTGTGGATGCAGTTTACGCTGCAGTCAGGAAAGTGTACGACGAGGCCATAGGCGGCTACTCTGTCGTTGTGGTAATAGCAAACAAGGGCATTGTTGCATTCAAGGACCCGAACGGCATACGACCACTTATTATGGGAGAGAAAAAGGCCAAGGGGAAGAAAAGCTACGCTTTCGCATCTGAAAGCATCGCGCTAAGCATACAAGGATACGAAAACCTTCGCGACATAAAGCCAGGAGAAGCTGTGTATGTTGACAAGGACCTGAAAGTGCACTCAAAAGTTCTGGAGGCAGGGAAGCCGGCGCCGTGCGTCTTTGAATATGTCTATTTTTCAACAGTGGAATCTGTCTATGAGGGAAGGCCAATTTACGAAGTCAGGAAAAGGCTCGGCGAGGAGCTGGCTGCAAAGGTGAAAAAGCACTGGCCGGACTTGGATGTTGACGTGGTCATACCAGTCCCGGACACAAGCAGGGCTGCAGCAAACTCTTTGGCAAAGGCGCTGGGAGTGCCTTACGAAGAGGGGCTGATAAAGAACAGGTACATAGGAAGGACGTTCATCATGCCAGTCCAGAAAATCAGAGAGAATGCGATGAAGCTCAAGCTCAAGCCTATAGACTCAGTCATCAGGGGCAAGAGCATCATGGTGGTTGACGACAGCATAGTAAGGGGCACAACATCAAGGAGGATTGTGGAGCTGCTGCGCGAGTCAGGAGCCAAGAAGGTGTACTTCCTGTCAACATTCCCGCCAATAAGAAACCCGTGCTACTACGGCATAGACTTCCAGAGAAAGGAAGAGCTCATAGCCCACGGCAAGACGATTGACGAGGTTGAAAAGGAAATCGGGGCTGACAGGCTCATCTACATGGATGTTGAAGGGCTCCAGAAAGCAGTCGGCACAGAAAAGCTGTGCACCGCATGCGTAACAGGCGAATACCCGACAACAACCGAGCACGCAAAGGAACTCACGAGCCTCAGAAGGAAGCACATCGCGCAGATAACATCAAAGTGCTAACCATGAAAACAGTTGTCATAACGCATACGGAAATTGAAGGGCCAGGCCTCCTTGAAAAAATTTTGCAGGAGAAAGGCTTTGATTATACCAAAACTGATGCCAGAACTGGCAATATTCCGCCCGCTGACCTGTACATTGTCATGGGTGGCCCAGTGAGCGTCAATGACAAGTTTGACTGGCTGCAGAAGGAAATAAAGCTCATCGGAAATCACGTCAGCAGCGGCAGGCCGTACTTAGGCATTTGCCTAGGGGCACAGCTCCTTGTGAAAGCGGCCGGTGGCGGGGTTGCAAAAGCAAAGAAGCGGGAAGTTGGCAGCTATGAGGTGAGCCTGACAGACCAAGCGCAAGACGACCCTGTCTTCCTTAAACTGCCGCAACAGCTCAAAGTTTTCCAGTGGCACGGTGAAATGGTCCAAGCACTGCCATCCAATGCATATGTGCTTGCAACAGGCAACGGCATGGTACAGGCATTCCGAGTTGCGAATGCATACGGGCTGCAGTTCCACCTTGAGCCGACAACAGACATGGCCAAGTCGTGGATTGATGCTAACGAAGCTTACCTGGCCGGCGTCCCAACAACACGGCAGAAAGTAATGGCTGAATTCGCGGCGAATAATGTGGCATACGCTGCTGCCTTGACAAATGTTTTCGGCAGATTTTTGGGCTTTGCCGAGAAACTCAATGCGACACAGCAGAAAGCAAGCCCAACCGCCTGATTATAGCAAGCTCTTTAAGTTGCATTTGATCGCGTTTCCGGCACACTATTAGGGGGCAAGAAGTTGAGCAAAACAAAAGCATTACTCGTAGGAAGCGGCGCAAGGGAGCACGCACTAGCTGACGCCCTGATTGCAGGAGGGGCTGAGCTTTACGCATACATGCAGCTGTTTAATCCTGGGATAAAGAGGATAGCCAAGAAATACGCTGTTGGGAAATCTGATGACGTTGCTGCCGCCGTGAAATTCGCGAAGGAGAATTCTGTTGAGATTGCCGTAATAGGGCCTGAGGCGCCGCTCGCAGCAGGGGTTGTTGACGAGCTTGAAAAAGCAGGCATAAAATGCGTTGGCCCGACAAGGCAGCTTGCCCAACTTGAAACGAGCAAGAGCTTCACAAGGCAGCTCACCAAAAAATACGGAATAGAGGGCAGCCCGGAATTCTCAGTGTTCACAAAGGAAAACTTCAGCCAGGCAAAACAATACATCACAAAGCTCTGGGGCAGGGGCGGCTGCGTTATAAAGCCAGACGGCCTGACCGGAGGCAAAGGCGTAAAAGTATCAGGCGAGCACCTGAAAAACGCTGAAGAAGCACTCAGCTACTGCGAGGAAATCCTTGATGCTCACCGTGCAGTTGTTGTTGAGGAAAAGCTTGAGGGAGAAGAGTTTAGCCTACAGACACTCACAGACGGCAACGGCGGATTCCTGCACTTCCCTCCCGTGCAGGACCACAAAAGAGCTTTTGATGGTGATATCGGAAGCAATACTGGCGGAATGGGAAGCTATTCGGATGCAAACTTTTTGTTACCATTTCTGACACAAGAAGATGTTGAAGAAGCGAAAAAAATAACAGAAAAAGTTGCTGCTGCGATAAAGAAAGAGCTGGGAATTGCTTACAAGGGCGTGATGTACGGCGGGTTCATGAAAACTGCGGCCGGTATAAAGCTGCTGGAGTACAACGCGAGGTTCGGCGACCCGGAAGCTATGAATGTGCTCCCTATCCTGAAAACAAGCTTTGTTGACGTGTGCAGGGCAGCGGCTGAGGGAAAACTGGCAAAGCTCAATGTTGAATTTGAGAACAAGGCGACAGTATGCAAGTACGTTGTGCCAGAAGGCTACCCTGACACCCCAAAAGCAGGTAAAATAATTGTGCCAAGCGTGGAGAAGGACTACATAAAATCGCTCGTATATTATGCCAATGTTGAAGAAAAACCAGATGGCATATACACCACAAAGTCCAGGGCTGTTGCTTTTGTAGGCGTAGCTGACACAATACAGAAGGCAGAAGCGATAGCTGAAGAAGCGGCAGCGAAAGTGCAGGGCGCGGTCTTCCACAGGAAGGACATCGGGACATGGCAGCTCGTGCAGAAAAGGGTGGAGCACGTCAAGCGGCTGATGGGAACGGCTGGCCTGAAATTATTTTACAGACCAAAGGGTGAGCCAATGAAAGTTGCCGCATTCATGTCAGGAACAGGGAGCATTGTGAGGAAAATACTGGAATTCCAACAACATGACCTTTTTAGCGAAACCAAGTCGTCCATGACGACTGGTCCCGTCGCCGAAGCGACGTGGAAAGGTCAATCAAAAAACAGAGAATCATTCAAAGTCGTAATGATTTTCACCGACACTGCTGATGAAAGCATTTGCAACGCGAAGAAGATAGCGGAGGAGTGCAAAGTCGCTTATTACTGCAATGACATAAAGGCATATTACACGAAGCTTGGCCACAACGACAGGAAAGACATGAAAATCAGGCAGCAGTACGACTCTGAGACAGCAAAACTGCTGAAGATGCACAAGGTTGACGTTGTTGCATTGTGCGGCTACATGAGCATCATCACAAAGCCAGTGATTGGGAGCTTCCTGACGATAAACGTGCACCCTGCTGACCTGAGGGCAAAGGACAGCAGCGGCAGGAGAAAGTACGCTGGCTGCATGGGCTCGGAATGCGTTGAAAAAGCAATCGCGAACGGCGACAAGGAAATCAGGGCAACAACGCACATAGTAAATGAGGAAGTTGACTCAGGGCAGCTGCTTCTGGTCTCAAAGCCCGTAAAGCTGGACACCAATATCACAACGCACGAATATCAGCAGAAGCTGAAGGAAGAAGGCGACTGGAAGATTTACCCTGAAACACTCAGGATGCTGGCCGAGGGAAGGTTTGCGGCCGATGAGAGAGGGATGGTTTACCTTGACGGGAAAAACATACCGGAGGGGCAGGAAGCCGCATGATTGCAATAGCAACTGAGCAGGATGAGAAAAGCCGAATAAGGGGGGAGATGAGCAGAAAAAGGAATGCAATGACAGATGTAGAAGCTGAAAGCAAAAGCGCGGCAATCATGAAAAATCTTGTGAAGCTGGCCGAGTATAAGAAAGCCAAGGCTGTGATGTTTTACGCTGTGAAAGGCAATGAGGTCAAGACAAGGGAGCTGATTGAAGCTGCCCTGAAGGAAGGCAAAATAGTGCTGTTGCCGATAACAAATATCGAGAAAAAGGAGATTGAGGCTGCAGTGATTGAGGATTATGACAGGGACTTGAAAAAAGGCACTTTCGGCATTATGGAACCCAGACAAAAAAAATCTTGTGCGGCAAAGATAGATGTTGTTATTGTACCGGGAGTTGCATTTGACATTGACGGGCACAGGCTTGGGTACGGGCATGGTTTTTATGACAAGCTGCTGCATAGGCTGGACAGGACGGTAAAGATTGGGCTTGCTTACGATTTCCAGATTATCAACAAGCTGCCAAAGGAAAGCCACGACCACCCCCTGGACATCATAGTTACTGAGAGCCGCGTGATAAGACGTTAACGGTAAACCAAAATGGAACAACACGAAACTGCTGAGAAAAGCGACAGGATTATGATAAGCCTCGAAATGGGCAACATAAACAGGCACATCCTAATCGCAGTAGTAAGCTTTGTTGCCACAATTGCAGTGGCAGCTTTGGTAAAGAATCTTCTGAGGAACAATGTTGGGCTGACTGCCACTCTTGCGCTGCTGGTGTTTGTGTCACTCTTCTTTGCCATGCGGTTTGGAAAGGTTTACCTCAGAAGCTACGTGGAAAGATACGGCTGGTTTGTGGTCCCGTCAGTGCTGGCAGCATTTTTTGTGATGTCATCAGTAAGGCCTGTTGTTTTTGTTGTTCTATTTGTAGTGCATGCTTTGGCATGTTTCTTCCTAAGGACGCTAAAGAACACTGCAAGGCTCGGGATAGAGCTTATCATGCTCATAACAGTCCTTGGCAGCTTTGTTTACGGGGCAAAAACAGGGGCGCTGCTTGGCGCAACAGCAATGCTCATGGACTACGCGCTTTCAGCCAGGTTCAGCTACTTTGTGCCTGTCACCACATCAGCTTACGTGCTAATCGGATTATTTGCCGGCAGCTTTTCCGGAGCCGGAATAACGGCAGTAGGAATAGGTGCAACAATAATTTACAACCTTGTAACATCATTCATAATAGTTGCATTCATGGGAGGCCACATAGGCAAGTGCCTGCGGTTCGGGCTGTCAAACCTGGCACTCAACTTTGTACTGTTCACGACTGTTGCGCCGTGGCTGCTCGCGATGCTGAAATAGTGGGGGTTGTAGCAATGAAACGACTGCAAAAATTAAGCGAAACAGACAACGAAGTTTTCGGTCTGATACAATCTGAGCTTGAAAGGCAGGAGGACGGGCTGGAAATGATTCCATCTGAGAACTTCGCCAGCAGAGCTGTAATGGAAGCAGAGGGCTCGGTCTTTACGAATAAATATTCAGAGGGCTATCCTGGAAAGAGGTATTACGGCGGCAACGAATTCGTTGACAAAGTTGAAAATCTGGCGATTGAAAGGGCAAAGAAGGCATTCGGAGTGCCAAGGGCAAACGTGCAGCCTTACTCAGGAACACCGGCAAACTTCGCAGTCTACCTCGCAACCTGCCAACCCGGCGACGTGATAATGGGACAGGCACTGCCTGACGGAGGCCACCTTACCCACGGCTGGAAGACAAGCTTCTCAGGCATATTCTACAAGGCAGTCCAGTACCACGTCAAGGCAGACGGCTACATAGACTTCGAAGAGGCACGAAAGCTGGCGCTGGAGCACAAGCCAAAGCTCATCTGGGTAGGCGCATCAGCTTATGTGCGGCAGTTCCCATTCAAGGAAATGGCAGAGATTGCGGATGAGGTCGGGGCTTACCTCGTGGCTGATGTCGCACACATATCAGGGCTGATAATAGGAGGGGCACACCAAAGCCCGTCTCAGTATGTGCACATCATAACAACAACCACGCACAAGACACTCAGGGGACCAAGAGGGGCGATTATAATGGTAACCGAGAAAGGCCTGAAGAAAGACCCTGAGCTCGCTGACAGGATAGACAAGGCAGTTTTCCCAGGGCTCCAGGGAGGTCCCCACGACCAGACAACAGCAGCAATAGCAGTTGCGCTGGGGGAGGCACTGCAGCCAGACTTCAAGGGCTATGCAAATCAGATTGTGGCAAATTCAAAAGCGCTTGCAGCAGGGCTGATGAAAAACGGGCTCAAGCTTGTTTCAAACGGCACCGAGAACCACCTTATGCTTGTAGATTTGACGACAATAGCCAAAGGCCATGGCGTGTTTGCGCAGGAAGCGCTGGAGGCAGCAGGGATAACAGTAAACAAGAACACCATACCGCTTGACCCGTCATCGCCGTTTTACCCAAGCGGCATAAGGCTCGGAACCCCAGCTATAACGACCAGGGGGATGAAGGAGCCTGAGATGGAAAAGATAGCGAAGTGGATTGCTGAAGTTGTCAATGAAACCAAAAAGTACAAGCTTCCGGCAGAGAAAAGCGAGATTGGCGAATACATCAGGAAGTTCAAGGAAGAGCTGAAGGCAAACGCCAATGTCAAAAAAGTCAGGAGTGAAGTCAAGGAGCTCTGCAGCAGGTTTCCGCTTTACAAGGTGGATATGAATGGAACAAGCTAATTCATTACCGAAGGAGATTTGGTTCGCAGTAATAGGGCTGCTCATACTTTTTGCATTGAAGAGGCTGGGAATCGCTTAAGATGAAGGTGAAAAATGACAGCAGTTATAATTGACGGGAAGGCAGTCGCTGAGAAGATTATAGCAGTGATAAAGGCTGAAGTGACCACACTAAAAGTGAAGCCTGGCCTTGCAGCGATACTTGTAGGCGAAAACCCTGCATCAAAGGTCTACGTTGACATCAAAAGGAAAACCTGCGATGAGGTGGGCATTTATTCAGAGCTATACAAGCTGCCAGAACAAACAACAGAAAAAGAGCTCCTGCAGCTTATTGGAAAGCTGAACGCAAGCCAAAAGATACATGCAATCCTTGTGCAGCTGCCATTGCCGCCGCAGATAAACGAAGGGAAGATACTTGCAGCTGTTGCCATTGAGAAGGATGTTGACGGGTTCAGCCCTGAGAATGTTGGAAAGCTCATGGCAGGAAAAGAAGCTGCCGTGCCCTGCACCCCAAAAGGCGTGATAAGGCTGCTAGAGGAATATAAAATAGAAATCCAAGGCAAAAACGCAGTTGTCATAGGAAGGAGCAACATAGTAGGAAAGCCTGTAGCACTAATGCTGCTAAACCGCAATGCCACCGTGACAGTCTGCCACAGCAAGACAAGGGATTTGAAGCATTACACGAGAAACGCAGACATACTCGTTGTTGCCGCAGGAAAGCCGAAGCTTATAACGGCTGCCATGGTGAAGGACGGGGCTGTAGTGATTGACGTAGGCATAAACAGACTAGGCGACAAACTGGTCGGCGATGTTGACTTTGAGTCTGTCAGAATGAAAGCAGGCTACATAACCCCTGTGCCAAAAGGGGTTGGACCGATGACTGTTGCGATGCTGATAGAAAACACGCTTGAAAGGTACAAGGCAATAGAGGGCGGAAGGCAAAAATGACAACATACAAGGAAGCTGGCGTTGATGTTGAAAAGAAAAACGCCCTGCTGCGGAAAATCAAGGAGCACGTCAAAGGCACATTTGACAGCAGAGTGCTGAGCAGCGAGACGCTGTTCAAGTCGCTTCTGATAAACGCCTCTGAGCTCAAAAAGTATAAGGAGCCCATGCTGGCATTCAATTCTGACGGCGCCGGGACAAAGACAACTGTCGCTGCAATGATGAACTCGTGGAGAGGCATAGGGCACGATGTTGTCAACCACTGCATCAACGACGTACTCACAATGGGCGCTCATCCGTTGTTTTTTTCTGACTATGTAGCCAGCGACAGGCTGAAGCCTGAAGTTATTGAGGAAATAGTAAAAGGCGTTGCAGAGTGCTGCAGGAAAAACAGGATAATCTTTGCCGGCGGGGAAACTGCTGAGATGCCAGGCACATACACTTCTGGAAGCGTTGACGTTGCAGGATTCATTGTGGGGGCTGTTGAGAAAGAAAAAGCAATTGACGGCAAAAACATAGCAGCTGGCGATGTGCTCATCGGGCTTGCCTCAACAGGCCTGCACACAAACGGGTTCAGCCTCGCGAGAAAAGCCCTGTTTGGCGATGGCAGTTACAGCGCAAATGACTATGTGCCACAGCTGAAGATGAGACTGGGAGATGCGCTGCTTGCGCCGCACCGAAACTACCTCAAAACAACTGCTGCAGTGATGGAAAAATACAGGATAAAGGGAATAGCCCACATAACAGGAGGCAGCTTCAGGAAAAACCTGCCAAGGATACTGCCAAAAGGCCTTGGTGCCAAGGTAAACAGGGCGAGCTGGAAGCCGCTCCCAATCTTCGAGCTCATAATGGAAAGAGGAAACATCCCACTTGATGAGATGTACAACACCTTCAACATGGGAATCGGCTACGTTTATGCTGTGGATGCAAAAGATTCTGATGGGGTGATGCAGCTGCTTCAGCGAATGAAGGAAAAGGCCTGCGTAATCGGAACTGTTGTGAAAGGCGAGGGAGTAATGTATGTGGATTGAAATCAAAACAAAACAGAATGCAAGGGATGCAAGAAAGGAAGCCCTGCAGCAGGCAGCAAGGGAAGAGCTAGGGCTGAAAGCTGAGATTCTTGAGACCAGCGATGTTTATGCCATAGACGGCAGCTACACCACAAAAGAGGCCGAGCTGGTAGGGAAGGCAATGACTGACACGATAGTCCAGGACTTCAGCATAAACAGCAGGCTGTACTCAAAAGAGGCGTGGATAGTCATGGTGAGGTACAAGCCCCAGATAACCGACCCTGCCGAGCAAAGCGTGCTGAAGCTGATTGAAGACCTCGGGCTCGCAGCGAATTCTGCGGTGATAATGCAAAAGTACGTGATAAAAGGCGCTGCAGAAGATAAGATAAGGGCAATATGCGAGCAGCTCCTTGCAAACGAGAACACACAGCAGTACGGCTACGGGCTTGAGCACGTCAATGTCAATGCTTTCCTGAAACCAACGCATGTGACAGCAACGACGGAAGGGAATGACGAACTCACCGCAACTGTAAAGATAAGGAAAGCCAAGGACAGGGAACTCAAAAAGATAAGCCGGGACAACATCCTCTCGCTGTCGCTTGAGGAAATGAAGGCCATACAGCTTTACTTCAGGAAGCTGCGAAGAGACCCGACAGATGCCGAAGTTGAGACAATAGCCCAGACGTGGAGCGAGCACTGCAAGCACAAGACATTCAACAGCGAGATAGAGCTGAATGTTTACGACACCAAGGGGAAAAAAATCAGGACTGAAAGCATCAGCAACCTGTTCAAAGAGACCATAGTGGCAGCAACCAATGAGATTGCGAAAGGAAAAGAATGGAAGGAAAATTTAATTTCAGTGTTCAAGGACAACGCAGGCATAATGAAGTTTGACGACGAGAACTGCGTCGCATTCAAGGTGGAAACACACAACCACCCATCAGCCCTCGACCCATACGGAGGCGCAGGAACCGGAATTGGCGGAGTGATAAGGGACGTTCTCGGTGCTGGCTTGGGCGCAAAGCCAATATTCAACACCGATGTCTTCTGCTTCGGAATGCCAGACTGCAAGGAAAAGCTGCCGAAAACAGTTTTACACCCGAAAAGGACGCTCAAGGGAGTGGTTGCAGGAGTCCGGGATTACGGAAACAGGATGGGAATACCAACAATAAACGGCTCAATAACCTTCCATAACAGCTACTTGGCACCGCTCGTATACTGCGGAACAGCAGGCATAATGCCGCTTTGGGCAGCGCAAAAAAAGCCCTCTGCCAGCGACCTAATCGTTGTTGTAGGCGGAAAAACCGGCAAGGACGGGCTGCATGGCGCAACATTCTCGAGCACAGAGCTGAAGGAAGGCATCTCAACAACTGTTGTCCAGATCGGAAATGCCATAGAAGAGAAAAAAATGTTGGATGCAATACTTGAGGCAAGGGACAAGCGGCTTTACAGCTCAATCACAGACTGCGGCGCAGGCGGGTTCAGCTCGGCAGTCGGCGAAATGGGAAAGGACACCGGCGCAGAGGTAGAGCT
>JAHFTU010000021.1 GCA_023269295.1 Candidatus Woesearchaeota archaeon
ATCATGATGATGGTAACGCCTGATTTCAGTAATCCTGGCCCTAACATGTTTGCCACTGCGGCTCCGCCGCAATCAGTCGCGATTAATAATATCTCCCTCTACAACACCACCAATTATGTTATTCAGGTTAACAAGAGCCTTGCCTTTTCGCAGTTTTATGTTTATGGCAACATCTCGGTTGTGGGTAACACCACGCCAGTGAACGTCTCAAACATCCTTGTGAAGCTGTCATTCAACAGCATTCTTCCTCCCAATGCAGTGCTGAGTTTGCCTGGAGGGATTAACATAACCAACATGAGCGCAGTTGTCGCATCGAACTTTTCCTCAACTATTGCCTCTTACAATGTTACCGTTATGGGCTCAACCGGCGGCATTGACCAGGTCCTTGAGTTTTTTGTTTCCAACACCACCTCCTCCGCAAACAACACCCAGTATTTCTACGCAATTCAGAACTTTACTGTTTCAGCCGCTGTATCAGGCGGCGTTGCTAACGTGACCCTGAGGCAGCTTGCTGGCAATTTCAGCAGCCAGACCCAGGGCGGCCTTTCAGTGCCGACATCTTATGTTAGGATTAACCTGACCGACTCCACAGGCAGGCCGCTGACAGAAGCCCATATGGAAATGACTGTTGATAATGTTGGCAATGTTACCGGAGGCGGTCCGCTCCCGCAGTTTAGGTACATGCTTGACCAGCTTGACGGCGGCATCGCCAGCCTTCCGCTGAGGCTTGATGCTAATACGTCGCTTAAGGTTTTCAGCAGGAGGTATGCGCCGCTCAAGTACAAGATTAACCTGACAAACGCTTCCCTTGTGCCTGGCGGCATCTCTCAGATTACCATAAGCACGTTTAATCCGAAGAGGTTCAATCCCAACGGCACTGCCGAGGACTTTGGAGGCAGCAAGGGGGGCCAGTTTAAGATTACATTCATGAAAAACTCGGCAGCGTGCAATGTTTTCAACGCCAGCATCAGCGCCTGCAGGCTGTTCCAGGATGATTTTGATGCCGGAGGGTTTGACCCGCTGAAGGTAATGGTTTCTGGCAAAGTCAACATGCTTGAGCAAATCAACACCACAGGCGTTATTCTCTACTTTATCGGCGTTGACATGATGGCTTCAGGCCCGCCGGACAGCTCCATGAGCGACAGCCCGCTAAGCCAGAACTTCAATAAGACAAACTACCACGAGGTAAACAGGTGGGGAAGTGCTGCTCCCAACATTTATGACCAGGTCCTTATCGGAATCCCCTACAATGCCTCAAGGACAAAAGACACAAATCAGGTAAACTTTACCATTGACCAGCTGTTTGATGCCAATGGCAATGTTGTCTGGAACAGCTCGACGTCTTCAAATTCCAGCATTCCTTCTGACTGGTCTGATTATAAAACAGGATGGTTTAACGCCACAAATGGCGGTATGACTTGCAATAATGCGGATATCGCGAATGTGACCAATGCCACGTGCTACATTAACACCACCACCAAGTACATTTGGGTAAACCTGCCGCACTTCTCTGACGGCCAGGGCGGCATACAGGCAGACCCTGACACCACGCCGCCTCCAATTGTCACTCCCTTCAATATTACAGCAACGCCTAGCGGCACTGTTATGATAAATTGGACTGACGTGAACGAGGCGGCAACCTACGTTATTTACAGGTCTGCGTATAACATTACAAACGTGACTCTTTTCGGCCTCAATGTCAGCAATTATACTGGCAACTCGCTTATCAACATAACCAACCTCACAGCTACGAGCAGGGTATCCGCCAGTGTTGGTTTCTTTATTGACAACACTACACTTAACGGCACAGTTTACTATTATTCTATTGCTGCTGTGGACTCTGCCGGAAACCTGCAGAATTCGACTGGGGTTATCAATTTATCCAACAGTTACAATGTCACAGTAAACGACACAGTGATGCCACGGGCAACTTTGAACATCACCCTGAGCGCTTCTGACACCACAGTCACAATTGCATGGCTCAATGTGACCCAGGACGTTTCGGGCAGTGCGGATTTCTTCAACCTTACGTATTACATTTACCGCTCGGCAGCCAATGAGTCAAACGTGGTCCTTAACGGCACCGCTAACGTCACACAAGCCAACATCAGCACTTTTGTGAAGAGCGTTCCCGGAACTTCAAACTCAACAACGGTTACAGGGCTGGTCAAGGGCACTTACCATTTTGCTGTCGCCACAGCTGATGACGGTGGCAATCAGAACCTCACAGTAACATTTAACCCATCAGGCCCTTCCGGTAACTACGGCAATGTGTCTGTAACGCCTTCTGCTTCCAGTAGCAGCAGCAGTAGCAGCAGCAGCGGCGGTGGTGGTAGTAGTGGTGGTGGCACTCCTCCTCCGAGCGAGGGCACCAAGGTGTCCAGAAAGTGGGATGTCCTGCCTGCAGGCACAACGACAATGAAGATAACGAACGCTGAGATAGGATTCAAGACCATTGATTTTGATGTTGGCCGTGCTGTATCCAATGTCGAAATAGCAGTTACAAAGCTTGACAGCGCTCCGACTACTCTCAAGAGGGATGTACAGGGCACCGTATACCAGTACATCAAGGTTGATGAGACAAACCTTAAGGCGACCGATGTTACAAGCGCGAAGATTGAGTTCAAGGTTGAGAAGAAGTGGCTTGACCAGAAATCCGGCTCTATCAAGAATGTTGTGCTGCAGAGGTATTTCACCGACTTGTGGACCACGCTTGACACCACTTACTCCAGGTCTGATGAAACTTATCATTATTTCACAGCAGACTCGCCCGGCCTGTCAATTTTTGCTGTTGTGCTGAAGCCTGTTGAAGTCGCAAAGAAACTCAATGAGACCAAAGTCAATGTGAGCGGAGTGTCGGCTGCTGCCGGCAATATATCTGAAGCTAATGCAACAGCCTCTGGAAAGAAGGCAAAAGGCGCTGCCGCAAGCAAATCTTTATTCGTAGTGCTCGCAGTTGTTGTTGCCGCAGCTGCTGGGGGAATATTCTTTTTCGTCAAGAAGAAAGGAGGCGGCTTTCCAAATCCTTTTAGCAAGCTTGGAAGCAAGGGCTTTAAGGGTGCAAAAAAGAGCGACGATGACGACGCAGCGAAGATTGTAAGGGATTACGAATCACAGCGTTCTGGTCGTTCTGAGCGCCCCAGCCAGCAGGACCAGAGGGGAAGGCCTCCGGAAGCGTTTAATTAGTCAGGTTATTTCAACAAAGTACTTCTCTGGCGTCAGCATGGTAATTATCGCTTTCTTTTTGCCTTTATTCCAGCTGCCGGTTAAGTCTTTTGGGAATCTTACAAAGTATGCTTTTCCGTCGTAGTTAAGGCTTCTCTCCATGGTAGGGGCTTTCCCTTCGAGCAGCATTCGGATTCCCCAAAATTTCTCCATTATTCCTGCCTGTTTGGTATCAAGGTACTCCTTGCCGCATTTGCCGCATCGCCAGACATCGTATGTGAACTGCGGGCCTTTAATGGAAATGTTTTTTATCGCCCTTTTGGTTTTTTGGCTGCAGCACGTAAAAGGGCCTTTGAACGCGTTTTTGTCTATTTCAAAGTGTACTTCGCCAATAATGTCTTCTTCCCTTATGTCTTCCTCCTCTTGCAAGCCCTTTTTCATTTTCTTTCGTAAAGTTTTCTTTGCCATTCTGACGACAAATATGCAGTTATTACTTCAGCTATCCCTTCGTGATATTCAAAAATTATGGTGATAAGCCTTTGTGCCCTGCCTACCGCCATGTACCTGCCGTTTCTGGCCTTGAAGTATTTTGGCTCGTCCGAAAACAGTGCTGCCTCTATTTCGCTCTTTATAACTCCGTGCTTCAGCGCCATCTTTGCTTCCACAGACGGCTCCAAGTGCAATTCCTTTATCAGCATCGCAGTACTTCATAGCGTATGATTAAAAGTACGCTAGTTTTTAATGTTTTTGCTTTACCATTGCAGAACTTGCTTATAACCCCTAGCCGTGCCTGTCCAGTGTCCAGTGAGGTCAAAATTTAGGAAACCTTTCGGGCTGTGCAGGGAACTTTCAGAAATTCACTCACCACTATGCCAAAAAAGCCAGAAGCAGCCACTGGACACTTCAAACTTCCACAATCATCCCTTTAGGCCCTGGGTTTATCACAATTGTCTTTCCTATCCTGTCCTTCTTGCCCTGTGTCTCGTGCAAGTGCCCACATATGTGCAGCAGAGGCTGCATTTTCCTGACAAACTTTGCGTAGCTTTTGCTGCCATGATGCTTCCATATGAAGTCAAGCTTTGTCTTGTGCGGCGGCTGGTGCGTTACAAATATGATTTTCTTTTTTTGCTTCTGCAGCTGCTTTATTTTTCTCATTGCCGCTGATGCAAACCTCTCAAAATCCTCACTTACAAAGTCAAAACCTTCCCCGCCGTGCCCGACAAAAGCGTAGTCGGGAAACTCGCTGCTGGAATAAGCTTTCCGGTGAACAAACTTTATGTTCCTGAGTTTAGTGCAAATCTCCGCAACCAGCATTGCCTCCTCGTGGTTGCCGTGCACCAGCATGACAGGCTTCCCGAATGAGTCAAGCTTTCTCATCACTCTAAGTATGTTGTTCTCAAAGACAGTAAAGTCCCCTGCGCAAACAAGCACGTCAGCTTTTCTGGCCTTTTTCTCCAGCAGCTTAAGTGCCTTCTCGTCGCCGTGGAGGTCGCTGAATGCGAGGATTCGAAGTTTTTTCCCGCTTTTCCTCGCTGCCGCTTTCTTTTTCTTGTTTTTCATGGTTGTTTTTGCTGCGGCTTGTTGGATATTTAAAACTTTAGCTGCATTGTTTTTGGATTGTCGTTTTTTGGATTGACCCTTTTAGAAAAAGGGTCATGCAATGGTTGCGTAGTAGTCTTCCAGGACAAGCACATCCACGTCGTCAATGTTTCTTGCCACGAGGAACCTTCCTTTACCGATCTCTACAATTTTCTCGGCGAGCTTTTTCCCTTCCTCTTCAGGGTTTATGCCTATGACTGAGACAGTTATGCCTTGTGCTGCAATGTCGGAGATAGCATCTAAAGTGTTTTTTTCCGGCTCCTCGCCTGCTGTTGGTAGTATGTCTGTGATTAATATGAGGTGCCTTTTTGAGCTTGCCCCGCCCTCTGCCAGAATTTCAGCTGCTTTCCTGATTGTAAGCGCGAGGTCAGTCTGCTCCAGCGCCCTTATCCTGGTTATTTCCTGCATGAGCAGGTGGAAGTCCCTTGTTGGCTTTACCTCCTGCCTGACCTGCTTGCCGAAGACAACTATGCCGACAGAATCTCCGCCGTCAATTGCCTTGTAAGCAAGCGCTATGCCTGCCTTTTTGCACTGCTCGAGCTTCTTGCCTTTCATGCTGCCGGATGCGTCAAGCGCGTAAATTATTGTGTTTCTTCCTTTTGATTCGCGCTCAAAGCTTTCAAGGTCGCGCTTTTCAAAGGTTGTATGCTGCCTTTTCAGGGCTTTCTTGATTGTGCTGCGCAATGCTATGTCACGGTACCTTTCCCTGCTGTAGGGCTTTGTTGCTTCGGCTTCGCCGTAGCTGGTGAGTCTTTTCCTGTTTTTTTCGCCGTAGCCTTTTGCCCTCAGGCTGTCGAGCTCTTCTGTGTAGAGAAGGAGCGCTGCCAGCTTCATGGCTTTTTCTGTAAGCTGGTGTTCGGTATCAATGAGCTTTTCCTTTCGCAGCTGCTGCAGCTTCTGCTTTATTTTCTCCTTTATTTCCTGCGTGAATTCTGGTATGTTGAGGTTTCGCTCAACCTGCTCGGGCTCATACCCTGTTAGTGCCCTGATGATTGTCTCGCCTACAATCTGCTTGGTGAGCTTGAAGTTTTTCACGAGCTGCTCGAACAGGAGCTCCGGAGTCAGGGCTCCCATTCCCTGGTTTATGGCTTCCATTATGAGGTGGGCGTCGTCAATTGCTTCCTTGTCGTCTTCAAGGATGGTCTTCATCAGCCTTTTTTCTTCAGGGTCTGACTTTAGCTTTCCGGAGAGCTCGTCTATTACTGAGAACTCGGTTGGCTTTGAGCTACCGGCCATCACCCTTGTTGGGCGGGTACTGCAGCACAAAGTCCTCGAGTTCCTCCTTGATGAACTCTTCAGGCCCGAGGACGTAGCGTGCAGATGGCTTGAGCCCTATCCTGTGGGCCAGCACTGACATTATGGCGTCTTTCACGTCTTCCTGCAGGACCTGCCTGTGCTTTCTTATGAGCGCGTTGGACTGTGCCCTTTCGTACAGCCCAAGTGTTGCCCTTACGCTCGGAAGCTTCTCCAGCTTCTTGTTCTCCCTCAGCTGCCTTACGAAGCTTACCGTGAAGTCCAGCAGCTGCTGGGGGAATTCGGCAGGGCTGATTTTCTTGCCCTTTTCTGTGACAATCTGTTTTTCAATCTCGTGCGTTTCAGGGTAGGTCATGTAAACGAGGTCAAACCTGTCCAGGAAAACATCAGAGAGCTTTTCTGTGCTTGTGTCGTAGGGGTTGAGAGTGCCAATAAAGACAAAGTCAACGTCAAAGTCCATGGTGTAGCTGCCCAGCGTGACTTTCTTCTCCTCCAGCACCTGGAGCAGTGCGTTCTGCAGCCGTTGCGGGCACCTGTTTAGCTCGTCAAAGAACAGCACTCCGTTGTTTGCCTTGAATATCTTTCCCGGCGTGAACGCCTCCAGCGAGGTTGGGCCGAACTTGAGCGCCTTGATAGGGTCAATGTCCCCAAGCAGGTCCTCTGCAGTCAGGTCTGGCGAGCCCTGCAGCCTTATGAACCTCTGTGCCCCTTCGCTCTTTTTTTTGCCTGTCTTGCTGCCTGCTTTGCATGATGGGCATATTGGCTCGTTTGGCGAGCAGTTGAACCCGCAGTCGTTGACAGTTATGCCTGGCAGGAGCTTTGCCACGTTTTTTGCAAGCGTGGTCTTTCCAATGCCTGGCGGGCCTATGATTATGACATTCCTCTCGGCGAGCAGCGCTGACTTTAGCTGGTCTTTTGCAGCCTCCTGCCCGATTATCTCATCAAAGCAGTTGTCAGAAAGCAGCGCCTTCTTCAGCTCATCGTTCATCATTGCAGTTGTATCCTCCTTTCTTCCTTGTAATTTTCAATCAGCCCGAATATGTTCCTGCTGCCAAGCTTTTTCCTTGCCTCCGCCAGCCGCTCCCTGTCTGCCGCTGCAAAATTTTCGGCTTCCATGGCGATTATTCCCTCTGCGGTCATTGCAGTCAGCCCGGCATCGCGCAATATCCTGGCAACAGCCTGGCTTATTTTTTTCCTTGTTAATATAGTGACATTTCTTTCGCTCAGGTAGTCCAGAGTTTTTTCGCTGAAGCTGTCGGGGTTTTCTACGAGCACAATGTCGTTCTCGCCAATATCAAGCACACCATTCTTCTGCTGGAGCTCCTCAAACCCGAGAGTGTTCAGCTTTTTTACCGCAATGTTTCTTGCTGCGGCAATTCTTTCAAGCTGTCGCATTTCAGCCTTCAGCATGGCAATGTGCCTGTCCTTCTCGTTTAGCATTCTCTGCAGTTTTATCAAAAGCTCGCCGCGGTTCTTTTCCTTCTCGTCTGATTTTTTCTGGAGCGCAGCATCGCTTTCTCGTTTTTTGATTGACCTTTTTGCTAAAAAGGTCATGCGGCGCTCTTTCTCAGCATTTTTTATTCTTCCCAGCAGTTTGCTGACATAGCCCCTGAGTATTTCGTTTTCCTTTTCCACTCTCTTGAGCTGCTTTGCTTCAATAGTTTCAGTTTTTTGCGCAGCTGGGCTCTTTTCCTCTGCCGGTGCTGCAGCTGTGACTTTTTCTATAGCTGGCTTCTCTTCTTCCTGTGCCATGCGCAGGGCATCCCTTATGTTCCTGCCTGTCATTACAACTGTGTTTGTGACTTCCCTGAAAAATTCAGGCTTGCCTTCCTGCTGCAGCACCTTTTCTATCTTTTGCAGGAGCGGCTCAAGCTCCTTGTATGCGTACAGCGCTGCCGCGAGCGAGTCTTTCTCGTGCTGGTTGCCTGCGAAGCCGCGCGTCATGCTGTCTTTCTCGGCCACTGGCAGGTCATAGCCTGGCTGCATTATCTTTGCCCCTGTCTTTGCAGCTATTTTTTCAATGAGCTGCGGGCATTTCTGCTTGTCTGTGCCTATGGCAAGGACGCTTCCGAGCTGGACAACCTCCTCGACAACGCTGTTGAGCTCAAGCTGCTTTGAAGACCGCATTTTAAGAACTTTCCCGGTTGTGTCCAGCACAGCATACCCTGTTGTTGTCCCGGGATCCACCCCAACTATTAATAGTTCCCTCATCTGTTCCGCAGTATGCCCCGCTGATTTAAATAGGTATCTGCATCGCCATTGGCTGCGGCTGCAGAAGTTTCGATACATTTATATTTGCAAAGCCCTTGCTTCTGGCATGCGCAGAAAAGTAAAAGCTTTTTTTTTAGCTGTAATTGTTGTGGTGCTGTTTTTAATTGGCGGCTGCACTAGAAATGCGACCAGTGAGGCAGGTGCCATTCAAAACGCAACCAGCGAGTTTTCAGAAAAAGGCACTTTGGCCGGTACAGTTACTATTGGCCCTCTCTGTCCTGTGGAGCGCGAGCCTCCTGACCCAGGGTGCCGGCCTACCGATGCCACTTACAAGGCCTGGCCCATTGCACTCTTTACTCCAGATAAGAAAGCAGAAATAATCAAAATTGTGCCAAGCCTCAACGGAACTTTCAGCATTGAGCTTCCGGTGGGTGACTATGTTGTTGGCCTTGAGAAGAGCCAGGCTTCCGGAATCGGGAGAAATAACCTGCCTGTAAATATTACAATTAAAGTAGGAGAAAACTTAACTCTCAACATAAACATTGATACAGGAATAAGGTAGTTCTACAGCCAGTCGTTTTTCTTCGCGTAGAGCAGGATTGCGACCATTACGACCAGCGTGAACCCTGTTATGGCGTAGAAGCCCCAGTTATACTGCTCGAGGGGTATATTTCTGAAGTTCATGCCGAAGATGCCTGATATGAGCGTTGGTATGAGGAGTATGAGGCCGTATGCCGCGAGCCTTTTCATTACCATGTTGAGGTCGTTGGAGATTATTGCCAGCCTGTTGTTGACTCCTGTTGCGTAAACAGTTAGCGTGTCGCTAAGCATTTCCTTTTGCGCTGCGGCAACGTCTACCTGGTGCAGGAAGGTCTCGTGGACGTCGCCAAGCAGCCTTATGCTTTCAGGGTCTATTGGCACATGCGCCACTCCCATCCTTATGAGTGAAATGACCCTTGTTGTTGCCCAGAACTGCCTGCTCAGCTTGTAAAGCTGCGACTTAATGTAAATTATGTCATCCACCTTTATCCTGGCTTCTTTTTCAAACACTGCAGCCTTGAACTCTATTTCTTTAATCTGCTCCTCTACCTTTCCAAGGACTTCGTAGTTTTCGTCAACGTCTTCCTGGAGGAAGTTGCAGAAGATGTGGGCGATGCTCCTTACCTTTGATTTTCTGAATTCCTCGTAAAGGTTTTCAACAAGCCCGTCGTAGTAATCTGAGTTTTTTGACGATGCAACCACGAGGCACTTGTCCGTAAGCACGAAAAGGAGGTTGGAGAATTCTATCTTGCCATTTTCTAGGTATACCGCCCTCATCGTGAACTGGAACGGCACTGTTATGTACCTTCTTGAGTGTGTTTCCTTTGCCAGGTTTGCCATTGGCTTCTTGTCAAATCTGAAGTCAGAAGCAGCTTTCTCAATTTCCTCATTGCTCGGCTTGCTCAAGTACATAAGAAGGTAGTCTTTCTTTCCCAGTTTGGGATAATCAGGCCCTGTGCCTTTCTTTACCGAGCCTTTCTCATTAAACAGGACGTACCTAATCATTTGCCTTCCTCTTTTGGTCGTCGCTTCTTCAGCGGCTCTAACTGTAGTCTTGTTTAACTTTGTGCCTTATTTAAACTTTGGCTTTTTAAACTTGGCAGCGGAGCTCTTGCGGCAACTATTTATATCCGCAGCAGCAGCTGATTGTTTATGATTAAAATAGACGGCAGCTATCTTGAGGGCGGCGGCCAGGTTCTCAGGACAGCACTTGCATTCTCCTCGCTGCTTCTGCAGCCTTTTGAGATAAGCAATATAAGGAAGGGAAGGCCTAACCCGGGGCTTCAGCCGCAGCACCTTGCCTGCATCAGGGCCCTGGAGGAGCTGTGCAATGCCTCTTCAGAGGGTTCTGCGCTGAATTCAACAGCAGTTAGGTTTTTCCCTGGAAAGCCGCAAGCCCGCACATTGAGCGTTGACATTGGCACTGCCGGCTCTGTTACCTTGCTGCTGCAGGCGCTTCTGGTTCCGGCCATGTTTGCTCCCGGCAAGGTGCGCCTTAAGCTCACTGGCGGCACAAACGTGTCCCACAGCCAGCCTGTTGAGTATTTCAATAGTGCCTTCCTTCCTCACCTTGGCAGCTTTGGCAAGTTTGGCTTTTCCCTCCTGCAGCGCGGCTATTTTCCAAAGGGCAGTGGCAGGGCAGAGCTTGAAATAAGGCCGGATTTCCACCTCAGCGACTACGATACTTTTGCCGATCTTCGTAAAGCAGTTTCGATGCAGTTACATGGCGTAAACTTGTCTGAGCGGGGAAAGCTCCTGAAAATAACCGGCGTGTCGCACGCTTCAGCTGATTTGAAGGGGGCTGATGTTGCAGAGCGGCAAGCCAGGGCTGCGAAGGTTTCAATCCAGCAGCAGCTTAGCATAGCGTGTCCAGTGATAATCCAGTCAGAATATTCAAATTCGCTGTCAACAGGCTCTGGGGTAAGCCTGTTCGCGCACTTTGCCGCAGTCGGGAAAGATGAGCCAGACCGAACCCATCCAATTATCCTCGGTAGCGATTCCCTTGGCGAGCGGGGCAAGAGGGCTGAAGATGTTGGGCAGGAAGCTGCAGCAGGCTTAATAAGGGAAATTGCCTCAGGAGCATGCGTGGACCACTATCTCGCAGACCAGCTGATTCCCTTCATGGCAATTGCTGGCAGCGGCAAAATTCTCACATCAGAAATAACCGGCCACTGCCTCACAAACATCTTTGTGGTTGAGCAGTTCCTCGGCAAGTGCTTTGATGTTGATAAGGAAAAAAAATTGATAGCAGCTGTTGCGTAAAGTGCACGCCTACTTGAGTGACGCCAGCTTCAGGTCAGCTTCCACTTCGAGAATCTCGTACTCTATCTGCTTCTTTTCGTTGTTTGTCATGTATACCGTGTCAAATACTGACTGTACTTCGTGCAGGGCACTCTGCGCTTCGTCCATGTTGTTCTGGCGTATGTGCTGCTTGGCCTCTTCAAGAAGCTCCTCAAGCCTTTCCTTGCCGTATGCTCCTGCAAGCCTGAAGTCCGGCATTCCAGCCAATCTGCCCTGGGGCTCATTGCCGCCGATTTGCATTCTTTCAGTGCTTTCCTGGCTGTAAAGTTCCTCCCTCACCAGCGCCTCTTCTTTTTCATTCCTGTTCTTGTGCTTTCTTATGAATTCCTCAAATTTTTTGCTTTCAAGCTCGCCTTTCTGCTTTATCAGCTCGTATCTTTTTCTTGTCAACTCCAGTCTCTTGCTGTTCAGCTCCTCTTCCTGCCGCGTGAGCTCTTTTTCAGTCCTTTCCAGCTCCTCGTCTTGCCTTATGAGAGCAGGGCCTTCATAGTCGTTGTAATTCTCTGTTTTTAATCTTGCTTTGCTTCTGGAAACTTTGAACTCTCTTAACTTTCGGTTGGTTGCAGCCAGGCTTGCCTGCTCAAGTTCTTCATTATCATCTTTAATGGTACCTTCGTGCATTTCGGCTGGGGCTGAAGTTTCTTCCCATTTTGCGTGGTGCGGCTCAGGCTCAAATTCCTCTGCGCTTGGGGCAGGCAGTTCATTCTGCTTGAAGTCTTCCACCCTCGGCATTTCTATCGGCGTTTCCAGGTCTTCATCAATCGGCTCTATTGTGTCTTTGCTTTCTGGAAGCTGTTTTCGCTCTTCCTTTGGTTTCTTTCCAAACAGCCTGGAGAAAAGCCCGTGCTTCTGCCCTGTTGTCTGCAGCTTTTCTTCAAAAGAATCATAAGGTGATTTCATGTTTTGCAGCTCCTCTCCAAGTTCAGGCATGTCCGACAGTTCAAGCTTAGGCGTTCTTCCGGTTTTCTTCTGAGGCAGTTGTTCGGCTGCAGTCTTTCCTTTCAGCGAAGTCTTTGTTCTGGTTGATGCTTTCCTCGCAAATTTAAGCGCCTTGATTTCCTTTTCTATTGCCTTTGCAGCCAGCATCTTGCCTTTGGCCTGCCTCAGCTTCCTTGCAAGCTCGCCATCATTTAGTATCTCCTGTACCCATTCTGCTATTTCATTCCTTTCAGGGTTCACGTGCTCCTTGTAGTCTGCAGCTTTCATTTTTTTCAGCGCAGCGGCAAGCTCCTTCAGCCCGGTTACGGCAGTGCCGTTGCTGAGCCATAATGCCAGCTCCGGCTCTACCTGCTCTTTTACGCCTTCGGCTGTTTCCGCAGCTCCTGCCAAGTCTACATTTTTCAAGAATTCCGGCTCTTCCGGCGGAAGCCGTATAGTCTCGCCTTTCTTCTTCAAAAACCCAAATAAGCCCATGCTTCCCCTTTTTTTGTGATAATCCCCAACTATAAGCAAGCTGATAATTTCACGCTTGCTGTTCCGTAAACCGGCGTTTCAGCTATTTAAGCTTTTGCTTTCGTTCGGCTTTTTGATTGACCTTTTTTTTCGCAAAAAGGTCATGCAAAGCTTTTTAAATGCCCTGCGGTTCCTCGGGTTTGCTAATATTTGTGCTGGTGATTTGAATGACTACGTTTTGCAGTTCTTGTAAGAAGCAGGTAACGAACGAGAGGGGCACTGCCAGCTTTAGCTGCCCTGGTTGCGGCAAGACTGAGTTTGTCAGGTGTTCCAGCTGCCGCGCAAACGCTGTTCGCTACATGTGCCAGGAGTGCAAATTTTCAGGCCCAAACTAAAATGGCTACTGTCATCGTTTCTTTGAAGATAATGCCTTCTTCTCCTGATGAGGACCTTGATTCTATAAAGTCTGCTGCTGCTAAGATAATAGCAGAATTTGGCGGCACAGTGGGCAAGACCGAGCTTGAGCCGATTGCGTTTGGGCTTAAGGCCATTGTCTTCATGTTTGCCATGGCCGAGAGCATCGGCGATACCGAAGGATTGGAAGCAAAGATAGCATCCATCCATGGCGTCAACAGTGTTCAGGTAACTGATGTCAGAAGGGCGGTCGGTTAGTTTATTGCGCTATTATGAGCTGTTTCAGCCTTTCAAACTCTTCCTGTGTTATTGTGTCTTTCACATACTTGTCGGTGAGGCCCTGTGCCTCCAGAATTGCTGACTGCCTGCTGAGCTGGCTATGCAGGTTGACTATCCTCTTGTAGTGCTCTGCCTTTTCTTCCTGCTTTAGCTGGCCATACTGCTGTTTTATGATGCTGTAAAGCGCGAAAGCGTCAGCATGGTTTCCTGCCTGAATTGCGTCCTCTGCTTTTTTTACTGCATCTGTTATCTTTGGCGCAATTCCGCCTTTGGCGGAATGCGCAATCGGGCTTTGCCCGATTTGCGCGCTTTTCTCCCTTATCTCGGTGTAAGTGTTCTGCCCTACCCTTGCCACAATGACAAGCGCTGCTATTGAAACAAGCCCAAATAGCAGTGCGCTCATGGCTGCCTGCAGGCCCTCTACCTGTTTTGCACCTGTAGCTACAGGAGCCGTGACTTTGCCTGTGACCGCCGCAAATTCGGCTTTGGTGAAATTCTTTTTGGCCACTGCGAATCCGCTTATCGTGTTTGCGGCAAAGAAGGTTCCTATGACTGAAAAAATGATTGCAGTTAAGATTATGACGTGCCCAGCCTTCATTTTTGCCCCTTTTTCGCTTGCCTTCCTTACCAATATCGTCCTGTTGTCTTATAAATCTTTTTGTTGCATGACCTTCTTAACAAGAAGGTCAATCAAGAAGAGTTAAAATGTTATGGTTTATCTCTGCTAGAGCTTACACATATTTTATCGGCCTTTTACTGCAGCAACAACAGCCGCCACTGGCGCATCTGTTTTTACGCCTGTGGTTGTGCAGTGCGTTGCTGATGCCGCATAGCCCTTCTGCCTCAGCATTCTTATCACTCCAGCAGTCTTTGGCTGCTGCCCAATCCTGTGCTTTTCGCACAAGTCCTCAACAGCATAAAACCCAACGCCGCACTTGTCCTCATTCGCGGCTTCTTCGGCAGCTACTTTCAGGAAAGCTTTCATCTTTTCGTCAATATAGCTGTTTTTTTCAGCAGCCACGGCCATTTCAGAGACTAATCTCCTGTCAAATAAATTCCCAGCCCATACTGGCCCTGCTTTCGCCATCGTATTTCTGCAACTGCTGCAACTTAAACATTTTTCTCCATCAATTCTTGTTTCTCCGCATCTGCCGCAGTAAAGAATCTCCTTGTGCATGTCCAAAATCGCATCAACCCTGCCAGCCCCGGTTTTGCAGGTGAAGAATGCCCTTATGTAGTGCTCCTTGTAGTAGCTGAACACCGGCAGCAGCGCCTTTTCGTGCATCGCCCCAATGAGCTGCACCAGCCGTACCATTATCCTGATTCCGGTTTCGTGCATGAAGCTGTTTTTCAGCGGAGTTGCGAGGTATTTTCTCCTGCCTGCAGCTGCAGCTGTTCCGGCAAGGGCGCTCGTGTCGGTTGCAGTTACAGCAAGCATTCCGTTGTGGCTTAGTTTCTTCACAGCTGCATCCAAAAATATCCCGGGGTAGCCGAACGGGTCAATGTCGATGTAGGTGAATCCTGGGTTGTTGAGGAGGAACTTGTTTGCCTCATTGTTTTCAACAGCAACTTTTTTCCCTTCCTTTATTTTGTTGAGCTTGAGGTTCTTTTTTATCAAATCAACTGCTGCAGCAGAATAATCATTCATGCGCAACCTTTCAATTTTGCTGCTGCCCAGCTCAAGCAGTATCCTTATGCCCCTGATTCCGGTGGCTGCCATGGGGTCTGCAATCTTCCATTTTTTTATGCCGTAAATTTTTGCGGCTGCAGCTAGCAGAAACAGGGTTATGTCGCGGTTTGATCTCATGACTGGATTGTAGAAGACAGGCATCCTGCTGGACACGTCCTTTCCGGAGTATTTTGGCACCCAGATTTTGGCTTTTCCTTCAGTTATT
>JAHFTU010000087.1:0-3271 GCA_023269295.1 Candidatus Woesearchaeota archaeon
CCGCAGCTGAAGCTCCTGTACACCGAGCCGGTAACCTGAATAGTCTTGGAATCGCAGAAATCATTATTAGGGCACTCCACCTTAACCTCGCGGCCGCCATAAGCCGCTTCAAAAATAGCCCGGCCATCAGATCCTGTAGTGCCCTTCTTAACACCATCAAGATAAACATAAGCGCCGCTCACAGGCTTATCATTGGCACTGGCGTAGTAAACACCGACCTCAACGCTCCCCTTCGGCGCCAAAGAACCGCAATCTGTTTGGCAGCTGTTGTAGTTTTCACCTTGACCGCAGTTGCCGTTGCCACAGTACTCCGGCACGGACGACATGCACCTGCCGTAGCCATCGCTGATTGGCGAAGGGTAAGACTTTGAGCAGTACGGCTTTGAAGAATCAGCTTTAGAACACTCAGAATTTGTACTGCACTTGCACGCAGCAGACGAGCCGTCTGGCACAGCGCACTTCTGGGGCTCGCTGCTCTTGTGGCACTGCTTGTCAGACTCCCACCAGCTTTCCCCGGACGGGCAGCACCTCAGCACATCGCCGAAGCACGCGCCAGAATCTGTTTTCTTGTTGCAAACCTGGTACTTGCCGTTGCAGTTGTAAACTGGCCTGCCGTCGCAAAAGCCATCGGCGCTGAAGCAGAAGCCGTTACTGGGGCAGAAGTAAGGGTTTGTGGAGGCACAACAGCCTGCCTGGCCATTAACACATTTTACATTATATTTGCTTGGCTCGTTGCATGCCCACCACTGGCCGCCGCATTTTAAGGCAGTGTCGCACCTTTCCTTATTCAGCCAACAGAGATTATCTGTCCTGGTGCAAAAGTACGGGTTGTCTGAAGGGCAGCAACCCTCATCAACCTGCCCATTGCAATTGTTGTCTATTCCGTCACCGCACACTTCTGATGTTGGGCTTTTCGGAGTTACGGGACATTCTAACCCTGTCCCTGCACTGTTGCAGTTATAAGCTGATGTTGCGCAGCATCCGCCATTACACACCGTGCAAGACTTTCCATAATCTGGAAGCTCCTTTGCGCAAGCTCCACAGACATTTTTCTTGTAAACTGAACCATCATTGTCATTGCAGTCACTGCCCTTGCTGCAGCCAGAGCCGTAGCCGTCGCCATCGCTGTCGGTGCAGGGTGTCGTGCAGTACGCCTTGCCGTCAGAGCCGCAGTTCCACGTCTGGCCGCTGCCGCAGCTGCTCCAGCAGTCATTGCCGCACTTGTTAGGGTAACTTGAGCTTAGACAGCTGTCAAACACGCATGTGCCCTGGCCATTTTGGCAGGAAAACTTAAAGCTCTTATCCCACGTATTGCCGCAATTACCCCAGCAGTCATTGCCGCACTTATTGGGATAGCTTGAAGTCTTGCAGCTCGCCAGCTCACATGCACCTTTCCCATTACTGCATACCCAGTTGTAGTCCCTGTATTGGTCGTCAGCGCAGTCAGTCCAGCATTGATTATTGCATACTCTGCTACCTGGGCAGCACCCAGGGCCGGAAGAACCGCAGTACCATTTCTCCCAAGGCCAGCATACGGGTGTTGTGCACTTACCGTTGCATGTAGTTTCCCAGGGCCAGCATTGGGGCGAATAGCTGGCGTCTGAATCAGAAGAACTTTCAGGAGGAAGGTAACCGTAACCCTGCTGGGACGGCTGAGGTTCTGACTTGGCTGCTGGAGAATCGTTGCTGCTGCTTGCATTGCCAAGCTGCGCAGACACGCTAACGGGTAAAGTTATGAGTAAGAACGCGACCAAAAAGGTCAATAACTGGTTGACCTTCTGCTGTTTTTTCATTCACATCAGCCAAAAAACTTTTTGAAAAAGCCTGCAACTTTCGAAAAAAACGACTGCGTTTGCGGCTTCTCAACAGGCTTCGGATAAGCTTCATTGCTGAACCGCTTCAGGATGCCTACAAAGTCATCCTCAGTCGGCTGCTTTCCTTCCATACTTGCAAACTCAGATTTGTGCTTGAACATATACCTGATATAATTCCTCCCAAACTGCGAATCAGACTCGTCCTTAGGCACGTAAACGCCTTTATCCTCTGCAAGCTTCCTCATCTGCTTAAGGAAATCAGCGCCTATGTTCTGCACTATGAACGCATCAATCTGCTCATCTGTAAGCGCTGCAATCTGCTCAGGTGTTGGGGCTGGCGTGGCAGGAACACCCTGGGTTGGCGTCGTGGCAGAAGTAGTTGATGCTACACTACCGGATGGCACGCTTTTAGTGGGAGAGGATGCTGCAGGAGCACTTGTAGGCACAGCAGAAGATGCCGCAGACCCAGACCCCGTTGATGACACTGATGGCACGCTCTCAGGCACAGGGATAGGCTGCGAGGTAGGCAGGGAGACAGGTTGTGTTGTAGCTTCCCTGCACTCTTTAACTTCGTCAATGAGGCAGTTCTTGTTATTGTCAATCCCATCACATATTTCTGTATCGTTAGTAGTGCATACTCCCCCACAGTCAATTCCAGTCTCATCTTGGTTCTGGATGCTGTCCGAGCAGCTTGACTTGCTGCTGATTGGCTTTACAGGACCGCCACTAACAACCTTTCCCGCGTTGGTTTTACAATTATCATCAACTAAGCAGTTCTTGTCATTATCCTTCCCATCACAGACCTCAAGCACGTCCTTTTGAAAGCATACCCCGCCGCAGTCAACGCCTGTTTCATCCCCGTCCTGGACGCCATTAGAACAGTTCTTGTCTGCTTTTGTGTAAGGCTGTGGCGTATACTGGGCATTGACTGCTATTGCAGAAAACAATAAAGAAAATATGGCAAAAACAGCTAACACTCTAAACTTAGTCATATTCCTCATCCCAACCCACCCCCATCCATCCAACTGAACCGTGCGCAAAAACACAGGTTATGTGTACAAGCGAAAGCCATTGTGGTATCCTTTTTCCATTTAAATACCTTCACTACAGGTTTTATATAAACCAATATAAACTCGCATAAACACGGCTAAATATGGAAAACTGCCTTCTTATGCCTTTCCCCAAAAAACTGGCAAAATTTGCGGCTTTTCCGCAACTTTTTCAACCCCAAAAGCAATCTTTCCGGAAAATCGTGATTTTTCCAGCAATTTTCCACAATTTTGGAAAAATTTTCACCACACCCTGCCGGAATTGGCTGGAATGGCAAGCTAAAGCCAGGCAGCGAAAGCTAGGAAGCATAGCGCAGGAAGTATTAAAACTTATTCCCGCCTTTTTGGCATAATTTTCAATAAATAGCAATATTTATATGCTAAATGGAATTTTTAACCAAAAATGGA
>JAHFTU010000087.1:3371-5342 GCA_023269295.1 Candidatus Woesearchaeota archaeon
AGGCAGCGAAAGCTAGGAAGCATAGCGCAGGAAGTATTAAAACTTATTCCCGCCTTTTTGGCATAATTTTCAATAAATAGCAATATTTATATGCTAAATGGAATTTTTAACCAAAAATGGATGCAATTGATAAAAATTTGGCATTTGACCACAAGGACCTCCTGATACTGGAGCATCTGGAAAGGGATGCCAGCTTAACAACAAAAAAACTCGCTGCTGTTTTTGGAATGCCGCAAACCACTTTACATAACAGGATAAAGAGGCTCAAAGAGCTTGGCGCCATAAAGAAGTACGTGGCGGTTCTGGACTACAAAAAGCTTAACAAGCCCCTCACCGCCTTTATACTCATGGACATAGATTATCCTGAACATTACGGCATTTCAAAGAAGCTTGCTGCCATGCCGTTTGTGACAGAAATAAGCGCGGTTACAGGAGCAAATGATGTATTAGTAAAGGTCCGGGCCAAAGATGCCGAGGAGCTTGGTGACATTGTGCTGAGAAACCTTAAACGCCTGGGAGGAGTGGCAAGGACAGAGACGCTGCTGGTCCTTGAAACAGTTAAATAGCCGGCAGCGGCTTATTTTTTCACAAAATAAGGCATCAGCAGCATAATAATCAATGGAGGCAGCCCAACCCTTGGAAACTCAACCTCCCCTGTCAGAACCAACGGAACAAGGAAAGTGTAAGCTAGCAAAAGAAGGACTACTACGCTAACATAATCCGCCCTTAACGAATAGGTCTTCAACCCAAACCTTTGGATTCCCCTTTTAAGCGCAAAATAGCAGATAACGGCTAAAGCAGCGTTTGAAACAACCACCATAAGAAATATGCCTGCCAGGAAGTTCAGATTGAGGAGAGCTATTCCGAGGATGTTCAGGACAAAAATCACCGGAAAAGCAACCAACGACCACTTGAATGCTGATTTGAACCCTCCGTTTTTAAAAAGCGCCTTTTCATTTTTGAAGATATCCATTTTCCCATATCCCTGCAGCTTTCAGTTATAATAATCTTTTGGTTCGCGATTTGCATTCAATGCGTACCGCAACTTAAAAGCAGAGTTCCACAATCTTTATATATTAGCAACTGTGCGTTAACCCTGATTTAATTTTTGATTTTGGGGGATGATGGATAGTGACTGAAGGGACTTTTGAATCAAGGCCGCTTGACGCGCTGAACAATTCGAGAAACAAGCGCGTTCTGGTCGAGCTGAAAAACAACAAGCAGTTCGTTGGCAAGCTCAAGGCGTTTGACATCCACGTCAACGTCGTGCTTGAGGAGGCAGAGGAAAGGGCTGACGGCGAGACCAAAAGGAAGCTCGGCGTCGTGTTCCTGAGAGGGGACATGATTGTGATGATTTCTACGGAGTGAATTTAAAAGAAAAATAAGACCAGCCGCAGAAACGGCTGGAAATGGGCTCCGGAATCTGGTAGCCGAACTCAAAAAGTTATCTCGCGACCATGATTTACTTGGGCGTACTTCTATTTAAACCTTTCGTCGAAATTATCGGAAATTTTACGGGAAATTGACAAAAAATTGAAATCATTCCAGTCACTTACCAAGTTTTTCTTGTGCCACCGTAAATATTACGTAAAATCATGGCTAAAGCTTATTAAGAATAAATTGGAATTTGCTAGTGGCGTGTGAAAAGCCGGGCTGGCGGAATCTGGAAAAACGCGCCTGCCTGAAGAGCAGGTGGTCTCGCGACCGTCAGGGTTCAAATCCCTGGTCCGGCTCACATACGCCACTTCAACTTTGCCAAACAGAAACCTTTTTAATTAGCCCAAATTTTCGAGTTTGCATGAAAGGAACTCCATCAATGGGCAAGAAGTCCGGCAAGAAGAACATGATATTCTGCCGAAGGTGCGGCCAGCGCACACTCACGCTCAGAGGAAGGACCTGCGCAAGCTGCGGGTTCGGCTCCTCGCCAAAAATGAGAAGCTACAAGTGGCAGAAGGTCAGGAAGAAGAGCGT
>JAHFTU010000022.1 GCA_023269295.1 Candidatus Woesearchaeota archaeon
TTTAAATACACGTACGTTTAAACATACGTTTATGGTAACTAAAACGATAACGGTAACAAAAGATGCTTATGAGCAGCTGAAAGCGCTCAAAAGACCTGAGGAAAGCTTCAGCGAAGAAATCAAGAGAATCACCGGCGGCAGCCAGGACATCATGCGGTTTGCGGGCATTTTAACTGACAACGAAGGAGAAGAAATGCTGGCAGCCATAAAGAAAACGAGGGAAGAAAGTGATAAGCGACTAAAGAGGAAACTGCGGATATGACGCTTGTCTGCCTCGACACAACGTGGACAGTCGACTTCTTCCGTAACAGGGAAGAGGCTGTCAAGAAACTGAAACAGCTGCAGGAAGAAAACGCGATTCTCACTTCGACAGCAGCTACCGTTTTTGAAACGCTGTACTATTTCTTCATCAAAAACAATCAGGAGAAGGCCCAGCTTACCATCCAGTTCTTCAAAAGCCTGCAGTATGTATTTCCCCTCGACATGGAAGCCAGCTTCAAAGCCGCGGAAATTGCTGCCGAACTTGCAAAAAAAGGATTAAGCATAGGCCACTTTGACAGCTTAATAGCAGGAAGCATGATGAGAAACGGCTGCGACACTATTCTTACCTCAAATGTCAAAGACTTTGGCAGAATAAAAGGCATCAAAACTTACTGAGTGTTGCATTCCTCGATTCGTCTATTCAGCCTCTGCAAGATACCTAGCCAGCCGCATGCCCAGCGGCACATCAGTAGGCATAACACATACATTTCTATGTCAGTATACAAAAACATAACATTTATATATTGGCTATGTTATAGTACGGAGTATTTGAAAAAAGGGGCTCCCTAAGAGACTTCTCTCCCATACCCCCAACTCACGTTAGGGAGCCTTACTTTTTTTATTAAAAAGGGCGAAAAATGAGGCGCGGCGATGAAGCACATAGGCATAATATTCCTGTTTCTACTCACCATCGCTACTGGGGCTGCTGCATACTACAATAAAGGCCTAATTTCAAGCTATCATGAGCCCCTTGCGAAACTTCTTACAATCCTGCTTGTGGTAATAGCGGCAAACTTCATTACAAAGATAGGCGTGTGGCTGCTGCAAAGTTACAGGAAGACCAAGGATAAGGGCGAGCTCAAGCAGGTCACGTCTGTTTACAGGTATGCTGTGCTTATAGTTTTTGTCCTTGTAATTCTTGTCCTGCTGTATGGGGTGATAGGCCCGGCCATAACCTCAATAGGACTGCTGGCTGCAGGGCTCACGCTGGCGCTGCAAAGGCCAATACTCAACCTGGCAGGGTGGAGCCTGATAGTGGCAAAAAGACCTTTCAGGATTGGCGACAGGGTGGACATAGGTGGTGTCGGCGGCTATGTGCACGACATCTCGCTCATGCACACCCACGTAAGCATGGTTGAAAAGGATGAGGCAACAGGAAGGATGGCCTACGTGCCAAATGAGATGGTGCTGACCCAGCCGATTGTCAACTACACAAAGGGCTCAGCACTTGTCTGGACCGAAGCAAAAGTGAGGGTGCCGCCAAAAGCTGACCTGAAAAAGGCTGAGAAAAAACTCCTTGAGTGTGCAGAAGAAGTTGTGGGCAAGGAAATGAAAGCCGCGTCAAAGAAATGGAATGTTGAAGTCAAGCCCGAAGTAAGGGCAAAAATGGAGTACTCTGCCTCAAACGAATTGTACGTTGAGCTTTCACTGAGATACTTATGCAATGTGAAGGAAATGCAGGCAGTAAAGAGTGAAGTGACAGGAAGGATACTTGCAAAATTCAGGAATTAGCAAAAGGACTGGCGAAAATGGACAAGAAGCTTGCAAGGCTGAAGGCAGACGAAGATGACTTCAAAGGGTACCGCTACACTGTAATCCAGAAAAAGGCAATCAACCCGAAAGATGTCATCCCGAAAAACGTGCTTGAGGAAATAGACAGGGTCTACAACCAGAAAAAGCTCAACGCTTTCTTCAAAGCACCGCAGGAGATAAAGCCAATCCAGCTGCAGCAGCAGCCAATACAACAGCCGCAGCTGCAAAAAGAAAGGCCGGCGCTGAACACTGCAATAAACCAGCAGACTGGCGAGCCCACGCTTAAAGTGCAGCCAGTTCCTCCATCACAGACCCTGTTCATATCAGAGCAGCTGAAGCAGTTCAAGCAGAAGGAAAGCACTGGCGACAGAAAAAAGGAAAGCCTTGCAGGAATTAAGGACCCATACAGCCAGACAAGCATAGAGGAGCTGATAGGAAAAGCTGCAACAAGGCTATCAAGGGACGTGGGGGCTGACTGCATAGTTTCAATTGAGAAAGCCGAGAAAGAGGCACAGGACTTCAACTTCATCTACGTAAAGCTGGCAATATTCAAGAAAACAGCCAAAAATGTCTATACCAAACTCAGCTACACAACCAAGATGAGAAAGCAGATAGGCGGCTCAACCCTGCCTGTAAAAGAAATACTCATGGAAGCAGTCAACAGGCACTTCATCAACAAGGGCGAGAGGATAGTCTGCGTGGCAGACGAAAGCATCGGCACAGGCTACAAGGGGCTAATCTTCGTGTTTGACGTTGACAAGATATTCTTCAACATGAGCATCCACAACCTCACAGAAAAAATAAGCAGCGACGTGCTGGAGGCAACGCTCAACATAGCGCTGGAGATTGTCAATGAGGGCAGGGAAGGCAGGAAGATAGGCACAGCATTCATTGTCGGCGATGCCGGCGAGATGTCAAAGCACGCCAAACAGCTCATCATCAACCCATTCGCGAATTACCCTTCTGAGATGAAGCAGATAACAGACCCTGACATAAAGGAAACCATAAAAGGGTTCTCGCAGCTTGACGGCGTGTTCTTCATAGACGAAAAAGGGACAGTCCTTTCGGCCGGTACGCAAATCAATATAAACCTTTCAGATGCAAACCTGGAAGGGTTTGAGGGATTTGGAACAAGGCACAGGTACTCGGCAGCAATCACGAAGCTGACAAACTCCATAGCTGTTGTGGTCTCTGAAAGCGGCGGCACAGTCAGGGTATTCAAGGAAGGCAGGATTGTCATGAAGCTGCCCTAATCCAACCTTCTTTTGGCTTAAGGTGACTACACTTTCTATTTGCTGTAGTAACCTGGTTTTTGCTCCTCGTCTAAATACCATTACATTTTACTCAAAAATAGCAAAATTTAAATATTTGTAATGGTAAGCCCCCAGCATGAACATTGTAAAGCGCGGCAGCTTCTATTACCTTGCCCACTCGTTCCGGAAAGGCGGCAGGGTTATGTACAGGGAGAAATACTTGGGAAAGCAACTACCCCACGACATCGAGGAGTTAAAAGAAGCATTCCTCCGCAAATGCCTCGCTGAAGAGGCGTTCAAAAAACTTGATAGAATAAAGAAAAACTTTGCCGCTGAGTGGAGTAAATACCCTGAGTCAATCAAAAAAAAGATTCTTACGGATTTCGCAATAGATTTTACCTACAACACCAATGCCATTGAAGGGTCAACCCTAACCCTTGCGGATACCGAGGAAGTCATTAGGCACAAAATAGCGCCAAATAAACCCCTTTCTGATGTGCAGGAAACGCTTAACCACGCCAGAATATTTTTTGCCGTGTTTAACGAGAAAAAAGACATTGCCCTAAGTATGCTGCTTCAGTGGCACATGGGGCTATTTAAGGACACCAAGCCTGACATCGCTGGAAAACTAAGGGAATATTTAGTGAGAGTTGGCGATTACAGGGCTCCGGATTGGCAGGACGTTCCAGCCCTTATAAATGATTTTTTTTCATTCTACAACAAAAACCAGAAAACAATGCATGCTGTTGAGCTCGCCGCGAGGGCGCACTACAAGTTCGAGAAAATCCACCCTTTTGGCGATGGCAACGGGAGGGTAGGCAGGCTGGTAATAGCTTACATACTCAAAAAAAGAGGCTATCCGCTGCTAATAATCGAGTACAAAAAACGAAAGTCATACTACCGCGCACTTTCAAAGACAGAAAACGGCTTCCTTGCCTATTTCATAAGGGCATATCTGAGTGCGCATAGGAAATACTTAAGCGGCAAAAACTGAATAACTTTTATAAATCCGCAGCTGCAGCCATGCCGCTACGGGCCTGTGATCTAGTGGCTATGAGCTATTGGCCATCTGCCACGGCTAGCAAATGCTTCCTTCACAGGGAAGATGTCCTCGGTTCGAATCCGAGCAGGCCCATTTAACCCTTTTAGCAAAAGGGTTAATCCAAAAACGGATGAAAATGAACATTGAAAAGCTAAAAGAGGAGCAGCTGGCAGCAGCGCGCAAGGTAATAACGACTGATGAAGCTGGTGAGATTAAGACAATTGGAGGCTGCGACTGCGCTTACGTCAAAAGCACAGTCATAGCTGCAATTGTTGTCTGCGATGACAAGCTCAACGTGATAGAGAAGAGAACCGCTGCTGTTGAGACTGACTTTCCCTACCTTGCTGGGATGCTGTACTTCCGCGAGGGGCATGCAATAAAAGAAGCCTTCGGCAAGCTGCGGCACAAGCCCGATGCCCTGCTTGTTGACGGGCACGGTATCCTGCACCCCCTCCGATGCGGCATTGCCTCCCATTTGGGAGTGGAGCTGAACCAGGCAACAATAGGCATTGCAAAGACAAAGCTGCTCGGCGAAGAAGACGAGGCAGGGAACATAAAGGCAGGCAACGAGATAATCGGGGCAGAGATAAGGGCAAAGCCGCACTCAAAGCCCCTTTACGTCTCTGTCGGGCACAAGCTAAGCCTGCAAACAGCTGTTGACCTGGTACATAAAACAATACGCCCCCCGCACAAACTTCCTGAACCCTTGCACATCGCGCATAGGCTGGCTGATAAGATGAGGAAGGAACTGGAGAATGCAGCGCATAAAGAATAAAAAAGGAGTATTTTTCGCTTCTCAAGCATGGATACTTTGGAAAGAATTGCTAAAGATACGAAAAGACACGTCTTCTCTCATATGCGCAGAACGCGCGCTGGTAAATACGATGGAATTCTAACTGGTTTGGAATATTTCAAATACTTTATGTTAATCCAGACAAAAGGCAATGTTCCAGAAGCCATTAGAAGGGGAAACTTGCTTGTTTCTTACTATGTCCTAAATAGGTTCATTGATGATATCGTTGATAAGGATGCAGAATTGCCTACCTCAGCTGGTTCACGGGAAGAATATGTTGAGCAGCGGCTAGCGTTCGCTTCAAACCCCGTCTCGCCGCTTGACACTGCAGATTTTCTTACACTTTACTGTTATCAACAGGCAGCAAAATTAGGCTTCAGCATTTATGAAGAGACCCTTTCGATATTCCAGTCCATGTTGTTTGATGCCAAGAGAATTGAAGCAACTGAGAGCAAAGGCGTTGGATTGATTTTTCCAGAGCAGGAGCTTATGCACAATTTTTACCTTTGTGACATAGAAGGAACTGGAAAAGCGCTACTCAAGTTGCTCGGCGATGCTTCAGAGAGGGTTTCATTAGTTGTGCCAATAGGTATTGCAGACAGGATTAAGTTGACCCTTAAAGATTTAGTGGCTGACGTTAAAGTCGGACTTATCAATATTTCACAAGAAGACATGGAAAAATATGGCATTTCAACTTCTGATATGAGTAGGATGACAGCTTTATCTTCATTGCCTCTAGAAGGGGAAACTATGGTTCCAGCCCTTGGCGCCTTGCCTCAAGATGTGCGGGCGTGGACCAGGGACCAAGCTGTGCGAGGGTTAAAACTGATTGCTGAAACTCAAGAAATAGTAAGAACCCATCCATTTAATCTTTCAGAAAAACTCATTTTGCGATTTGTTTATGGCGGACCATCAGAAAGATATTTCCAAAGGGTGCTGGGTGCTTTATCCGCAGTTTGAAAATCAGAGCTTTATTCTTTTGAAAAACTTTGGCAGCTCCTTCAGCGGCCTCGTGTTGATAATGTCCTCTGGCGAGAGCCATGCCCTTCTTGCTATGGCAACGCCAAGGTCCATGAACTTCAGGTTGTCCGTGTTGTGCGAGTCTGTATCAATGACAAACTTGCATCCAAAGCTTTTTGCTTGTCTGGCGTGGATGTCCTTAAGGTCGCTCCTTTCAGGATGGGCGTTTATTTCAAGCAGCACCTTTTTTTCGGCTGCTGCCGCGAAAACTTTCTTCAAATCAACTTCGTAAGGCTCGCGCTTTCCAATATGCCTGCCGGTTGGGTGGCCGAGTATGTCAAGGTGCCTGTTTTCCATCGCAGTGAGGATGCGCTTTGTCATCTCTTCCCTTGCGGACTTGAAGCGCGAGTGGACTGAGCCAACCACAATGTCCATCTTCTTCAAGAGGTCATCAGGATAGTCAAGCTCGCCGTTTGGAAGGATGTCAACCTCAGAGCCAGCAAAAACCCTGATGCCTTTTATCTTTGCAGTTGCAGCTTTTATTTCCCTCAGCCACTTTTCCATGTCGCTGTTGGAAAGGCCATGGGCTATCCTCTCGCTCTTGCTGTGGTCGGTAATGGCAATGTACTCGTAGCCCAGCTTCTTCGCAGCAGCAATCATGTCCTCAAGCTTGTTGGCGCCGTCGCTCTTTACAGTATGGCAATGGAAATCGCCCCTTATGCTGCCGTACTCGACTAGCTTTGGCAACTTGTTCCTTGCTGAGGCTTCAATTTCGCCGCTGTTCTCGCGGATTTCAGGCTCCATATACCTCAAGCCGATTGCCTCGTAAACTTCTTCCTCTGTTTTGCTGGCAATATTCCTGTTGCCAACTTTTTTGAAAACCCCATACTCGTTGAGCTTGAGCCCTTTCCTTATTGCAATCTCCCTGACAACAACATTGTGCTCCTTGCTGCCTGTAAAGTACTGCAGTGCTGCGCCAAAACTGGTATCTTTAACAACCCTCAGGTCAACCTGCAGGTTTGTTTTCAGAAGTATGCTTGACTTTGTCTCGCCCTTTGCCAGAATCCTGCTGACGTCAGGCATTGTGGTAAAGAAGCCCATTATTTTCGCAGCCGCTGCCGCGCCCTTGCAGCTCGCGAGAATATCAATGTCTCCGATTGTTTCTTTTCTCCTCCTCATTGAGCCGGCTATTGAAGCCCTGATGACTTCTTTCAAGCCTTTCAGCCGTTGCTCAATCTCCTCGGCCAGGGGGAGGGCATACCCTAAGGGTGTCCTTTTCTGGCCTGTCTTGAAAATTCCAATGCCTTTTAGGATATCTTCCTCAAGCTTTTCGCCAAAGCCAGGCAGCCTGCTGAGCCTGTGGCCCTTTGCAGAAGCTTCCAGCTGTGCAACGCTCTTTATGCCGAGCTTGTCATGCAGGAGCTTAATCCTCTTAGGTCCAATGCCTGGAACGTTCATCAGCTCTGCAATGTGCTGCGGGAATTTTCTCTTGAGCTCATCGTAATACTTCAGCCTTCCAGTCTCGAGAAACTCTGCAATCTTCTCAGCAATGCCCTCGCCAATCCCCGGCAGTTCCATAAGCGCTTCCCTGCCGCCCTTTGTGAAAACTTCCTCAATGTCTTCAGAAAGAGTCTCGACAGCCCGCGCTGCCTTGCGGTAAGCCACTGGCTTGAAAGCAACGTTCTGCATCTCCAGCATGTCAGCTATGTCATACAACAGCTGCGCAACTTCGGGGTTTTTCATAGACGTTTCACCACTACGGCATTTGCTACTGCAGCAATCTGCTCAATTCAGCAGTGCTTATTGTTTTTATCTCTTTTTTGCCTTCATAGTCGGCGTCATTTGTCCAAACGCCATCACAATTTAATGCCATGTAACAGGCAACATACGGAACGTCTTTTATGTCACGTTCCATTAGTTTTTTGGCAGCTTCCTTATACGCCTCGTATTCCAGATACGGAACAACTGTTATCTTTTGGAAAATCAGCGCAATTAACAATTCGAACTCGTCTTTGCCCAATCCAGACTTCTCGCAAATATAGCTATCATACTTCCTAATCTCGTCTAGAACAAAATCTGGAGAAACAAGCTCAAACTTCCCGCTCACTATAATTTCCCTGGTATTCCCATCTTTAATCAAGGCAGAGATGACTATGTTTGTGTCTATCACCAGTTTCATGCCGATTTTAGCCCGTGCCTTTTCGCAACTTCCTGCTTTATCTTCCTTCCTATTTCTATGGCTTCTTTTTCAGTGAGTTTGCTTTTCGCAACTAACCTGTCCATTAGCTCCAGTCTCTTGGCATGCTCCCATAAGGCTACCCTGGCCACTTCGCTCCACTTTACTTCCTTATGATTTCCCATTATCCTTTTCAAATCTTCCGGAACTGCTAAAGTCATGTTTGTCATTTCAGATCACCTAAGTAAGATAAGTAGGTATACTTATTTAAGGTTTTCGGTTTTCTGCCATTTACTTTTGTAAACTCCCTTTTAATTATTTGATAGATAATTCCACGGGTACACGATTGGCGGAATTTTAGTAAGTCCAGTCATCTCCTAATTTTAACTTCTTTAAGCCATTATCATCCTTATACTTTGTCAATGCTTCATTTTTTGTTGAGTCTATGGATAAAATGTGAGTTCCAGCATTAGTTAAGAAAGAGTTTCTCTGAAAAACTATAGACGGAATCAGCCAAAGCTCGTCGTCATTGCTTATGTAACAGCAAATAAAAAAATCTTTATGCGGCCTTAAGTTTTTAACTTGAAATCGTCTAAACGAATCGGTCCCCTGTGTTATTGTTTTTATCTGTATTTCTATCAATCTGCCTTTATCATTTCTTATTATGCAGTCAATCCCTTCGATATCAACCACAGGCGTGTAAACTGTAAAACCCTGTCCAAGCAATTTGCCTATAACTCTAAGCTCTCCTCTTTTGCCTGTTACAATATTTTTGCTTCCTTTCTTCATTCTGTCATCAAAAGAGCCTTATCGTGCCAAAGGTTTTTAAAGCTGCTGGAAAACCCCAGAGCCATGATGTTTCAAAGGAAGCAAAGCAACTCGTATGTGCTTGACACAAGCATGTTTGTAAACCCTGACGCCAGAAAGTATTTTGGCCAGTCAGTGCATGATGCAGTTGTGAATTTCCTGGCCATGGCGGCAAAGGCAAAAGGAATAAGGTTCTACATGACGCCCTCTGTGCTCAAGGAGCTGAAATACTTTGCAGAGAAAGAGCTGCCGAGCTTCAAGAACACCATAACGATAAAAGCGCCCTCACTGTACGAGCTCAAAATACCTGCAATCATAATGTACAAGTTCATCGACGAGCTGAGGACAAGGGTCAACGCAGGTCTCAGGGTCAGCGAGAAGTTTGTCAAGGACGAGAAGACGCCCATAGAGGAAAAGCTCCACAAGCTGAGAGTCCAGTACAAGGAATCGCTCAGGGAAGGCATACTTGACAGCGAGGAGGACTTTGAAGTGCTTATGCTCGCTAAGGAAATGGGCGCCACAATCATGACGCTGGACCAGGGCCTTGTCAAGGCAGCTGAGGAGCTTGGCGTAAAGTGCATGGCCATAGATTCGTTCTACGAACACATAAAGGAATAAACGCGGAGGTGGCAACGGCATGATAATCGGGGCTGTCAAGGAAATAAAAACAGGTGAAAACAGGGTCGGGCTGACCCCTGCAGGCGCTGGAGTGCTTGCGAAGAACGGGCATTCTGTGCTTGTTGAAGCAGGAGCCGGCAGGAATTCTGGATTCGGCGATGAGGAATATGCGAGGCAAGGAGCCAAGATTGTCGCAACAGCGGCAGATGTCTGGAAAACCGCAGAAATGGTTGTCAAAGTAAAGGAGCCACTGCAGCCAGAGTTTGACCACCTGCGGAATGGCATGATTCTGTTCACCTATCTCCACTTGGCAGCAGAGGAGAAAGTAACCGAGGCACTGCTTGAGAAAGGCGTAGCAGGAGTGGCTTACGAAACTGTTGAACTGGAAGATGGAAGTTTGCCGCTGCTTACGCCAATGAGCGAAGTAGCAGGCAGAATGGCAGTTCAAGTTGGAATGCACTATCTTGAAAGGACTTACGGCGGAGCAGGCAAGCTGCTCGCAGGGGTTCCAGGCGTAATGCCAGCAACAGTTACGATTATCGGCTCAGGAGTTGTTGGCGTAAATGCCGCAAAAATGGCGCACGGGCTTGGCGCACGGACGATTATTATTGGTCGCAACCTTGACGAGCTTAGAAGGATAGACGACATATTCGGCGGACAGGTCACAACACTCGCTTCCAACCCGCACAACATTGAAAACGCTGTCGCGCAGAGCGACCTAGTTGTCGGCTCTGTAGCAATAACCGGAGCAGCTGCTCCAAAGCTCGTGACAACGGAGATGATACGAAAAATGAAGCCCGGCTCAGTGGTTGTTGATGTTAGCATAGACCAGGGCGGGTGCTTTGAAACGTCAAGGCCAACCTCTCACAAAGACCCTGTTTATGTTGAAGAGGGCGTCATACATTATTGCGTGACCAACATGCCTGGCGCAGTGCCGAACACGTCAACGCACGCTTTGACAAACGCAACTTTGCCGTATGCTCTGAAAATAGCAAACGTGGGGCTTGTTGCAGCAGCGAAGAAAGATTTGGCTTTGGCCAAGGGAATAAACACTTACAAAGGAAAGCTGACAAACGAGCCAGTGGCAGAAGCGCTGAAGATGAAGTACGAACAGCTGCTGCTTTGATTAAAAAACGCGGCCGTTGGTCAGCACATACATTTCCATCCTTTTAAAGACCTTAAGTACACTCGTGCCGCTCCTGAAAGTGAAAGGTGGTGGATAGTCTGTTTTGTAAACGCCCGAAACAGTCCCGCTTCTGGCAACAGTCACAGCCAAAACAACATCACTCCTGATTTTCTTATCGTCAGCCACATAAGCTACCTTTGCGCCATTGCAAAGCTCAATTGTCAGCTCTGTAAGGGCTTTCTCAAAGTCAGGTCTTACAATTGAAACACCTGCCGAAGCAAAAGTTTCTACAACAGGAAAATCAACTGCTGAGTAATGTGCATTTACAGCCACAAAGAAAACATCCGGAAACTTAGCGCAAAACTGGTCATCTCTGATAAGGCCAGCCGCATGAGCAATTTCAAGCTGCCGTGCTTTTTCCATATGAGGGCGATTTCGGAAGAAAAAATTCGCAAGGGTAGGGTCGCCATCGCCTGCCCCGATAACGTAACTAGCACTCATCTTGTGCAGAGGCGAAACCAACATTCGCCCCTCAAGTGACCGCGCAGCCTCAACTAGCCCAGTTTGCATTTCCTGAGCTGCTCAGTGGGGCTATTCATAAATTTTGTGGCTTACGCTGTCAGCGTGTTTGTCGCATAACAACAATTAAATATGTTTTCGCATTTGCCTGCTATCAAAATGAACGCCAGAACAGAAAAGGACGCGCTGGGCAGCCTTGACGTGCCTGCTGACGCCTACTACGGCATATTCACGGAGAGGGCACGGCAGAATTTTAAGATTTCTGGAATAACGGCTGACAGGGATTTTATCAGAGCCCTTGCATTGATTAAGAAAGCTGCAGCTGCTGTGAATTCTGAGCTCGGGCTTCTTGGCGAACGAACAGGGGGAGCGATAATTTCTGCTGCCGCGGAAGTGGCTGATGGAAAGTGGGACAGCCAGTTTCTGCTTGACGTTTTCCAGGCAGGCGCAGGCACTCCATTCAACATGAACTGCAACGAGGTAATAGCCAACGTTGCCATTGAAAAGCTTGGCGGCAAGAAAGGCGAGTACCAGCTTGTCCACCCCAACAACCACGTGAACATGGCGCAGTCATCCAACGACGTCATCCCCACCACAACGAGGATAGCAACACTTTTCTCCATGCAGCCGCTGATGATGGCAATTGGAAAGCTGGCAGCTGAATTCAGGAAGAAAGCAGCAGAGTACAACGGAATTGTCAAAACAGGAAGGACACACCTTGAGGATGCTGTACCGATAAGGTTTGACCAGGTCTTCAACAGCTACGCAAAGGCACTGGATGACTGTGCCAGAAGGATAAAAACAGCTGAGGACTCCCTGCTCCAGCTCGGAATAGGGGGAACTGCTGTAGGAACAGGCATTAACACACACCCGCAATTTAAAGAAAAAATTGTGTCCAAACTTAGCGAATACGCAGGATTCAAATTCTCTGTTGCTGCTGATTCCATCCTTACAACGTGGAGCGCATCAGCGTTCCTTGAATCGTCAAACTCGCTCCGGCTGCTGGCTACTGAGGTAATAAAAATCTCAAATGACCTGATGCTGCTTAACTCAGGGCCCAAAACCGCAATTGCCGAAATCATATTGCCTGAAGTGGAGCCAGGCTCGTCAATAATGCCTGGAAAGGTCAACCCTTCTGTCCCTGAATGCGCCATCATGGTGTGCTACCAGGTGCTGGGGAATGACTTTGCAGTTGCCGAGGCAGCCAAGTCAGGCCAGATGGAGCTCAACGTAATGACACCACTCATAGCTTTTGATTTGCTCTGGTCAGCAAGAATTATGGCAAACACGCTTAACATGCTCAATGAATCCTGCGTCAGCACAATGAAAGTTGATGCTGGCAGGGCTCAGCAGCTGCTTGAAAAAGGCCTGAGCCTGGTCACTTCGCTTAATCCGTACATCGGATACGAGGCTGCTGCAGAGGTCGTCAAGATTGCGCTGAAAGAAGACAAGCCCCTGACAACCGTGATTCTGGAAAACAAAATCATTGATGAGCAGGATTTGAGAAAAGTCCTGGATGTGGATGCAATGACAGAGCCAGGGCTTATTGACGAGCAGATGCGGATGAGGATACAGGACAGCGAACTATTCAAGCGGTTTAAGCAGGCTCACCAGCTGAAATAATAAGCCCTACAGTTTTCTTTTTTGTTGCTGTTGCGGCTTGAACTGTTGGAACTGGTTGGGATAGGGAGGATATGCCCCTTGTTGCCACTGCTGCTGCGGCTGTTGCTGCCTGCCAAACACATCAGAGCCAAAGTCGCTGCTCAAGGGAGGTGAATTAGCGCTGCCAATGCCAAATTCTTTATCAAAATTAGCCCCCTCATCTTCCTCAAAGATTTTCGGAGTAGGCAGCAGCCTGTCAAGAATTTCAACCAGAATGTAAAAAGCCGGGAAAAATGCCAGTATAACAGTTGCATTTCTGATGCTGAATTCTTCCACCCCGTAAATTATTGGGCTGAACATGACCATGAAGTAAGTCGTTTCCCTGACTCTTCCTATGATCCTGACGAGCTTGTTTGCCTTTATCCCAAGAATAATTATGGCCAGCCCGTATATCAACACAGCAGCGGATACAGCTACCAGCGTGATGAATTTCAAGCCAACAATAAGGTTGCCAGCGCTGAGGCTGCTTATCACGTGCCTTGCCCAGTCAACGCCTACAAACAGCATCGTGGCGCCATTGCTTATGGCGTTGCCAAAGCTTGTTCCCTTCTTCTCCTGGTAGAACTCTGAAAAAAGCCAGACGCCCCATATCGGGACAATAATCCAAAGCATGTCAAGGTTCTTAAGCGGGGCAACAAAAAGCTGCAGCCAGTCTACAAAAGCGCTCCCAATGACTGGTAAAATGCCTGAAAAGTCAACCATAAAGCACCTTCTTTTTGCTATTTACGCACACACAAAAGCTGTCGCAGGGTATAAATATCTTTTCCATGATTTTGGAAAGGCTCTCAATTAGCGCTTCGTGAAAGAAGTGGGTTGGCTGCTGGTGCTGAGGCCTTGCTTCTCTTTGCAGAGAGCGCAATCCTCCTAAGCTCGCCCAGTATAATCCGGTATGACTTAATAACTCCAGTTTCTTCATAAGGCAGGTTGGCCTGCCTGCAAAAATCAATTATCAGCATCTTTACCTTCTTGAAATTGTTCCTGGGCATTGTGGGGAAAAGGTGGTGCTCAATCTGGTAGTTCAGGCCGCCGTAAACAAAGTCAATCCAGGGGCTGCTCCTCAAGTTCCTGGTGGTGAGAACTTGTTTATCCACAAAATCAAGCTGCTCACCCTTCTTCACAACCCTCATGCCCTTATGATTGGTAGCTGAAACAGACCCAAAATACAATCCCTCTAGGACCCTGAGAATAGGCACAAACAGAATGGCCTTCCACCATGCCATGAAGAAAAACGGCAGCACCCAAAAAACACCCAGGTAGGAAAGCAGCAGAGAGAGCTCGGCCCACTTTTCAAAAGAGTTTTTCAGCTTTAAGTTGTGAACAGTGCTTCTGACCTGGAACACAATCGCATACAAGCTCAGCGCCGGAAAATATAGCCAGTGCTGCCTCTTGGCAAGGAACAGGCCGATTCCCTTCTTTCGGGCCATCATGCCCTCTGACTGGACAAAAATCATGTCAGGGTCTTCATCCTCATGGTTGGGGCTTGCGTGGTGCTTGTTGTGCCTGATTACCCAGTAATTGTAGCCAACGCCGCCAAAAAGCTCAAAGAAAATGTGCCCGAAAAAATTGTTCCACCTGTCGCTCTTGAATATTGCCTTGTGGCCGGCGTCATGCCCCAAAAAGGTAAACTGCAGAACACCTACTGTGAGCCCAAAAACGAGCGCCAGTTGAAGCCAGAAATTTGACGTGGTCAGGAAAAGGAAGCCAAAGCCGCAAACCATGGCCAATGATGAGAGAATCTTGAAGGTGTAATATCCATACTGCCTGTCCAACAGGCCTTTCTCCGTAACCTCTTTTCTCAGCTCAACGTAGTCCATCACAAACACAGCATTACTTCGGAAGGTAGTTTATATAATTTACTATGGACCTCACTGCCGCAGCCAAAACACCATCGTTTCCTAATACGCCTAATGTTC